>JBDTIO010000282.1:0-7149 GCA_039936375.1 Caldimonas sp.
AAGCCGAGCTTGCGGCTGAAGACGAGTCGGTGTGATTGCTTGTTCATGGTGGTGTCGCGTCGAATCAGAATTGCTGGCTGACGAGCACGTAGAGGCGCACCCGGCTGTCGTCGCTCTGCGCCTTCAGGCCGCCGCGCGCGGCGACATAACCTTTGACCGTCAGCCCAATGTGGCTGCCGTAGGTCACGCCGACGCCGTGCGAAACGAGACGGCGAACGTTGCCGCCCGCGCTGGCGGTCGGGTCTGCGAGCGTCCTGGGATCATCGTGCAGGTCGGCGATGCCGTAGTCACCGAACACCGAGAGAACGAAGTCTCCCGGCAGCGCTTCGATCGGAATCTGCTTCCTGTACTCCCAGGTGCCGATCAGGCCGGAGTCGCTCGGCGACTCCGGTGAGGAGTAGCCGCGCACGCCGTATGGCCCGCCCATGCTGAACTTCTCGGAGCTGTCGAGGTTCTTGCTCGCGAGCTGGCCCGAGACGGCGAGAAAGAGATAGTCCTTCGTGGGTAGCAGTTGCAGGCGGGACGCCGCGAGCTGCAGCTTCGCGTAGCCGCCCGCCGACTTGTAGTTCTGCTGGTCGACGACGATGTCGTCGTCGTCCTTGATGCGCAGCCGCCCGCCGACCACGCCGAGCGAGTAGTTGCTGATGCCGCCGCCGCCGAAGGTATCGCGAAAGTCACCGACGACCGCGAACGTCGCGTAGGGCGTGACGTCTTTGCGGGTGTCGAGCCCGATCGAGTCGACCTTGTCGTCGAACCGCCGGTAGTTGGTGCTGACCTGAACGAACAGGTTGTTGTTGCGCGAGCGGATCAACGGGTGCAGCAACTGCAGCGAATAGTCTTCGGCCGTGCCGTGCGCACCGAGATCCTCGAAGACCGCCGAGCCGAGCTTGTAGTGCAGGAAGCTCGCCGCGATGCCGAGCTTGGTGCCCTGTGAATTGATCGGCGTCAGCCATGACGCACGAATGAATTCGGAACCGAGATTGTCGGACGCCTGACCGCGCAGCGAGACGACGTCGCCATGGCCCGTGGGGTTGAACCAGTCGAGGCTGACGTTGGCGCGGTAGCGTCCCGTGAAGAGCGAGCCGCCGTTGTCGAGATCCACCGAGAACGCGGTATTGGCACCGGGCGAGACCTTGATGTTGAGATCGGCCTGGCCGATCTTGTCGCCCGGCGACAGCGTCGTGCTGACGGTGATGCCGCGCAGATCGCCGAGAGTGAAGAGTGCGCGTTCGATGAGCTCGCGCTCGGCGACCGGATTGCCGCGCAGGATGTCGACGATGCGGTCGAGAAACTCCGGTGCCACCTTGACGCCCGGCTCCACCTCAATCTTGACGGCGCCGATGCGACCCTCGAGCACCTGCACGGTGACGACGCCATCGGCCAGGCTCTGTTCCGGGATGTAGGCCTGCGCCAGGAACAGCCCTTCTCGCTGCAGCGCCACTTCGAGATCCTTGGCGGCATCTTCCAGATCGGCGAGCGTCTTGTCGGGGCCGACGTACTTCTGCAGCAAGGGCATCAGCCGGTCAGCCCGCGCCGCGGCGAGGCCGGCGATGCGAAAGCCCTTGACCTGCACCTTGGCGCCGCCGCCCGCCGTCGGCTCTGAGACTGCGCGGGGCAGTCTCAGCGCGGGCTGGTCCTGCTCGGTGCGCGGTGGCGCAATGAGCGAGGGCTGGACCTGCTGTAGTACCGAGCCGGCGTTCGGCTGGGGTGGCGACGGCGCTGTTTGGGCAAGCGCCCCGCCGCAGGCCAAGCCGAACAGCGCCAGGCCACAGAAGGCATGACGGGACAGCACTCGCAAGATCGAAGCGAAATTCGGCATGGGTCGTCTGAAGGAGCGCGAAGGGCTCTTCTTCGCGGAGACGCTGACCTTACGAAGGACATCTCGCCCTGTCAATCGTCCCAATTCAGGGTGTATCTGTCCCCATGCGCAGACATGCCGACCCGCACCTTGTCAGCGAATCAGAAAAGCGATTGCTGACGGGCCAGCCGCCACGAAGGCGCGCCATCTTTCATGCACGCCAGCATCCACAGCTCGCGAAATGGCACGGCGCCGCGATCTGCCGATTCGCGAATGAGACCGGAAAACTCGACGCTCGCCAGGTAGGCAGCGCTTAGCTCCTCGAGGCCGAGCAACTCGGCGTGCAAGGTGATGACGTCGGTACGGCTGCCGGCGCCACCGCGAGCCGTGAGGACGTGCAGCAGCTCTTCGAGCATGTCCGGAGTGGTCAGGCTCTTCAGGGTCGAGATGTCGCTGGCGTCCCAGGCCGCTTGCAGACGAATGAAGCGGCCACGCGCCGCGTCGAGCACGGCTTCACCATTGAGGCCGGCGGGAATGGCGATCGGCGTCGCCCGCACGGCGATGTTGCGCATCGGCGTGACCGCCGTCGAGCGCTCGCTACGATTTCGTTGATATCGCCAGGCCGCGACCCCTCCAGCGACAACGCCGATCGCCGCGATCGCGAAGCCGCCTGCCTCGGATGGCAACGCCCGCGCGCCGAGAACAGCCCAGAGCGCAGCGACGACGCCGATCGAGGTGGTGAGGCCGCCGACGCCGAAGCTACCCGCCGCGGCCGCCGGCGTCGAGCCGAGCAGGAGCGGCAGGCCGAGGCCGAGCGACAGGCCACCGCGCCAGCGAGGCGCAACCCGCCTCAGCATTTGATCCCCACGTGCAGCGCGACGACGCCGGCAGCAAGATTGTGAACGTCGACGTGCGCAAAGCCGGCCGCCTTCATCATCGATTTCAGCTCGACCTGGTCGGGGTGGACGCGGATCGACTCGGCCAGATAGCGGTAGCTGTCGCCGTCCCCGGCGACCCACTGGCCGATCCGCGGCAGCACCTTGAACGAATACCAGTCGTAGGCCTTTTGGAGCGGCGCCGCGACTTTGGAAAACTCGAGCACGAGGAGCCGGCCGCCCGTCTTCAGTACCCGCGCCATCTCGGCCAGCGCCTTGTCCTTGTGCGTCATGTTGCGCAGGCCGAAGGCGACGCTCACCAGATCGAAACTCCCGGATGCGAACGGCAGCGACTCGGCATCGCACAGCAACGTCGGCAGGACGACGCCTTCGTCGATCAGCCGGTCGCGACCCTGGCGAAGCATCGCCTCGTTGATGTCGGTGTGAACCACCGTGCCCATTGCGCCGGCCCGCTTGGCGAATGCCCGCGCCAGGTCGCCGGTGCCGCCGGCAAGGTCGAGCACCTTGTCGCCGCCGCGCACGTTGGCGACGGCCACCGCATAGGCCTTCCAGGCGCGGTGCAGGCCGAGCGACATCAGGTCGTTCATCAGGTCGTACTTTGGCGCCACCGAATCGAAGACGCCGCGCACGCGCTCCGCCTTGGCCGCTTCGTCGACCGAAGCGAAGCCAAAGTGCGTCTCGCTCATGGGCGCCGCCTCGCCTTCAGTGGTGATGACCGCACGACGACGCGGCCGCGCCCGTCGCGCCCATCGGTGCGTCGCGGTCGACGCCGTCGCGGCTCAGGCGCTCTTCGTATTGCTTCCACAGCTCGGCCTGCTTCGAGCCCAGGTGATAGAGGTAGTCCCACGAGAAGATGCCGGTGTCGTGGCCGTCGGAAAAACGCGGCTGCACCGCATAGTTGCCGATCGGCTCGAGCGCATCGAGGCCGACTTCGCGCTTGCCCGTCTGCAGCACTTCCTGGCCCGGGCCATGGCCCTGCACTTCCGCCGACGGCGAATACACGCGCATCAGCTCGAACGGAATGCGAAACGTGCGGCCGTCATTGAAGCCCACCTCGAGCACGCGCGACTGACCGTGCACCGTGATGCCGGTGGGTTGCGGAGTCTGTGAAGTGAGGCCAGCCATGGAACGCAGTTGCGGGAGCGAAGTTGGCAGGAAGTCTAACGAAGGGGCGCGCGCCCCTTCTCGACAGGGGAGATTGACGCGGTCACGGCGTGGATCGCGGCGAGGTGAGCCTCGAGAAGCACGGCGCGCTTGTGCGCGAGTCTCTCAGACCAGCACGCGCTCGATACCGCCTTGGTTGGCTCGCCCCACATACTCGGGCATCCAATCGACGCCGAGGATGCGATTGGCCATCTCGACGACGATGTAGTCGGCTTCGAGCAGGCCGCTCGCGAGGTCGCCCTTGTAGCGCTGCAACCCCTGCAGGCAGCTCGGGCAAGAGGTCAGGATCTTGAGGTTGCCCTTGGCCGCCTCAGCGCCGGCGCTCGCCACGATCGTCGTGCGCAAGGCCGTCTCGTCTTTCCTCAGCTCTTCTTCCTTTCGAAAGCGCACCTGGGTGGCGATGTCCGGCCGGGTGATGCCGAAGGTTCCGCTCTCGCCGCAGCAGCGATCGCTTTTCCTCACGTTGTTGCCGACGAGTGCCTTGACGGTCAGCATCGGCTCGCGCAGCTTCATGGGGCTGTGGCATGGGTCGTGGAACAGATAGCCGGGTGCTGCGGCATCGGGGCCGCTTGCACCGCCGAGCGTGATGCCCTTTTCGAGCAGGTACTCATGGATGTCGATGATCCGGCAGCCCGGGAATATCTCCTCGAACTTGTAGCCCTGCAGCTGGTCGTAGCACGTGCCGCAGCTGACCACGACGGTCTTGATGTCCAGGTAGTTGAGCGTATTGGCGACGCGGTGAAAGAGCACCCGGTTGTCGGTGATGATTTTCTCCGCCTTGTCGTAGTCGCCCGAGCCGCGCTGCGGGTAGCCACAGCAGAGATACCCGGGCGGCAGCACCGTCTGCACACCGGCGTGCCAGAGCATCGCCTGCGTCGCCAGGCCGACCTGCGAGAACAGACGCTCCGAGCCGCAGCCCGGGAAGTAGAAGACCGCCTCGGTTTCGGCGCTCGTCGTCTCCGGGTTGCGGATGATGGGCACGTAGTCCTTGTCCTCGATGTCGAGCAAGGCGCGCGCCGTCTTGTTCGGCAAGCCACCCGGCATCTTCTTGTTGATGAAGTGGATCACCTGCTCCTTGAGCGGCGGCGTGCCGACGGTCGAGCGTGGCTTGGCGGTCTGCTGGTTGGCCAGCCCGCGCAGCAGGTTGTTGGCCGTGCGCTGCAGCGAAAAGCCGATGTCGACCATCGCCGTGCGCATGACCTTGATCGTTTCGGGGCTGGTCGCATTGAGGAAGAACATCGCCGCCGCGCTGGCCGGTCGAAAGCTCTTCTGGCCCATCTTGCGCAGCAGGTTCCTCATGTTCATCGACACGTCGCCGAAGTCGATGTCGACCGGGCAAGGCGCCAGGCATTTGTGGCAAACGGTGCAGTGGTCGGCAACGTCTTCGAACTCCTCCCAGTGCCGAATCGAGATGCCGCGCCGCGTCTGCTCCTCGTAGAGAAAGGCCTCGACCAGCAGCGAGGTCGCGAGGATCTTGTTGCGCGGGCTGTACAGCAGGTTGGCGCGCGGCACGTGAGTGGTGCAGACCGGCTTGCACTTGCCGCAGCGCAGGCAGTCCTTGATCGAGTTGGCGATCTCGCCGATGTCGCTCTGCTGCATGATGAGCGACTCGTGTCCCATCAGGCCGAAGCTCGGCGTATAGGCGTTGGTGAGGTCGGCGCGCACCGGCGCCGCGGCCACGCCATCGGCCGGGAAGAGCGCCCCGCGCAGGAGCTTTCCCTGGTTGAACCGTCCTTCCGGGTCGACCTGCCGCTTGTAGGCGGCAAACGCCGCAAGCTCCTCGTCCGTGACGAACTCGAGCTTGGTGATGCCGATGCCGTGCTCGCCCGAAATCACGCCGTCCAGGTGGCGTGCCAGCTTCATGATCCGCGCCACGGCGGCATGCGCCGTCTGCAGCATCTCGTAGTTGTCGCTGTTGACCGGGATGTTGGTGTGCACGTTGCCGTCGCCGGCATGCATGTGCAGCGCGATCCAGACGCGGCCCTTCAACACCTCGGCGTGGATGCGTTCGCATTCGTCGACGATTGGCTTCAATGCGGCGCCGGCGAAGATCGATTGCAGCGGTGCGCGGAGCTGCGTCTTCCACGAGGCCCGCAGGGTGTGGTCCTGAAGCAGCGCGAAGACCGTTCGGCCCGGCTCGACCCGCGACGGGAGATCGAGATCGGCGAGCCAGCCCCGCCACAGCGCACCCACCTCACGCAGCAGCGCCAGCGCTTGCTGCACCCGGTCCTCGAGCAGCTCGGCCGAAGCGATCTCGCCGGCATCGTCGCTCTTGCCGAGCGGCAGCGAGCCACTCTCGAAGAACGCCTCGAGGCGCTCGAAAAGGGCGATCTTGTTGGCCAGGCTGAGCTCGATGTTGATCCGCTCGATCGCTTCGGTGTACTCGCCCATCCGCGGCAGCGGGATGACGACGTCCTCGTTGATCTTGAAGGCGTTCGTGTGCTTGCTGATCGCCGCCGTGCGCTTGCGGTCGAGCCAGAACTTCTTGCGCGCGTCTGCGCCGACGGCGACGAAGCCCTCGCCCGAGCGCGCGTTGGCGATGCGCACGACCTCGCTGGTGGCGCGCGCCACGGCGTCGGCGTCGTCGCCGACGATGTCGCCGAACAGCGCCATCTTCGGCAAGCCGCCGCGCTTGCTCTTGGTCGCGTAGCCGACCGCCTTCAGGTAGCGATCGTCGAGGTGCTCCAGACCGGCGAGCAGCACGCGCGGGCCGTCGCCGCTCTTCGCGGCGAGGTCGAACAGGTAGTCGCGGATCTCGACGATCGAGGGCACCGCGTCCTTGGCGTTGCCGAAGAACTCGAGGCAGACCGTGCGCACATGCTTCGGCATCTTGTGCACGACCCAGCGCGCCGAGGTGATGAGCCCGTCGCAGCCTTCCTTCTGGATGCCGGGCAGGCCGGCGAGGAACTTGTCGGTGACGTCCTTGCCGAGGCCTTCCTTGCGAAACGTCGCCCCCGGGATGTCGAGCCGCTCGCTGCGCTCGAGCTTCTTTCCGCTTGCGTCGAAATACTTGAGCTCGAAGCTCGCCACCGGCGCGTCGTGGATCTTGCCGAGGTTGTGATCGAGCCGCGTCACCTCGAGCCACTTCGCGTCGGGCGTGACCATTCGCCACGAGGCGAGGTTGTCGAGCGCGGTGCCCCAGAGCACGGCCTTCTTGCCGCCCGCGTTCATGGCGATGTTGCCGCCGATGCACGACGCTTCGGCCGAGGTCGGATCGACCGCGAAGACGTAGCCGGCGCGCTCGGCGGCGTCGGCGACGCGCTGGGTGACGACGCCGGCCTCGGTCCACAC
>JBDTIO010000283.1:0-9947 GCA_039936375.1 Caldimonas sp.
AAGCGGCTCCAGCGCAGCACGCGCAGCGTGGCGCCCTTCTCCGGCTTGTAGGTCAGCGATTGCGCGTTCGCCAGCGGCGAGAACAGCGCGGTGCCGCTGCCGAGCGTGGCCACGGTCGCGACGCCGGCTGAGCTTTCGAGAAAGCGGCGGCGATTGAGGGTCTTGTCGGTCATGTCGTATCTCCTGGTGGGCTCTTGATGATCGGAAAATGTCAGGCGGCCAGACGCTGCCCGCTTCCAGCGTCGAAGAGGTGGGCACGCTGCAGGTCGGGCTGCAGGTGGATCGTGCTGCCGGGCGCGAAGGCGTATCGCTCCCGAAATACGGCCGACACGTCGGTGGCGCCATGCCGGCCGGCCACGAAGGTATCAGCACCGGTGGGCTCGAGAACGACGACGCGGGTCGCGATGCCGCCTTCGTTCGCCAGCTGCAAGTGCTCGGGCCGCGTGCCGAGCACGACGCTCTGGCCGTCGATGCCGCCGGCGCGCATTGGCGCGTCGAGGCGCGTGCCATCGGCCAGTTCGAGGCGGGCGCCAGCGCCGTCGCGGCGCAAGGTGGCCGGCAGGAAGTTCATCGCCGGCGAGCCGATGAAGCCGGCGACGAAGATGTTGGCCGGATGATCGTAGAGCTCGAGCGGCGTGCCAATCTGCTCGATGCGGCCGTCTTTCATGACGACGATGCGGTCGCCCATGGTCATCGCCTCGATCTGGTCGTGGGTGACGTAGATCGAGGTCGTCTTCAGGCGCTGGTGCAGTTCCTTCAGCTCGCTTCGCATCGCCACGCGCAGCTTGGCGTCGAGGTTGGAGAGCGGCTCGTCGTAGAGAAAAACCTGCGGATCTCGAACGATCGCCCGGCCCATCGCGACGCGCTGGCGCTGGCCGCCCGAAAGCTGGCGCGGATAGCGATCCATGAGCGCCGAGAGCGCCAGGATCTCGGCGGCACGGCCGACCTTGGCGTCGATCGTCGCCTTGTCCTTCTTCGCCAGCATCAACGAGAAAGCCAGGTTCTGGCGCACCGTCATGTGCGGGTAGAGCGCGTAGTTCTGGAACACCATGGCGATGTCGCGTTCTTTCGGCGGCACGTCGTTGACACGTTTCGTGCCGATCTTTATCTCGCCGCCGCTGATTTCCTCGAGGCCGGCGATCATGCGCAGCAACGTCGACTTGCCGCAACCCGAAGGGCCGACCAGGACGGTGAACGAGCCGTCGGCGATATCGATGTCGACGCCGTGCAGCACGGCGGTTTCGCCGAAATTCTTCCGCACCGACTGGATCGTGACGCTGGCCATTGGCACTGCCGCAAAAGCGCCCTCACCTCGGGGCTCCACGAAGTATCTGCACGGCCAAGCGCCGGCGCCATGAGGGCAAACCGGTAGATTCGGCCTGGGTGCGGATTCGTATGATGACCCGACCACCATGCTGATCCGCCCCAGCGCCGCCTCCCGCGCGACGATTCCCCATGCCGTTGTCGTCGCGCCACTCGTCACCGAGCGGCTCTCCGATCGCCTCGCCGAGCGCCTCGGCAAGGAGATCGATGCCGGGCGGCTGCGCCCGGGTGACCGCCTGCCGACCGAGCAGCGACTCGCCGTCGCGCACGGCGTCTCGCGCACGGTCGTTCGCGAGGCCGTCCACCAGCTGAAGTCGCGCGGGCTCTTGCGCTCGCGCCAGGGCTCAGGCGTGTTCGTCACCGACGCGCCGTCCCGCGAAGCCCTGACGCTCGAGCTCAGCCTGATCGGCTCGATCGATGACGTGATGCGCATCCGCGAAGTGCGCCGCGCCCTCGAGGCTGAAGCGGCGGCACTCGCCGCCCAGCGGGCGACGCGCCTGCAAGTGGCCGGGCTGCGCCGGTCGCTGCGGGCCATCGATCGGAGCGCTTTGGAAGGCCGCGACGGCGTCGAGGAAGACCTCGCCTTTCATCGCCTGCTCGCCGAGGCCGCGGGCAATCCGCACTTCGGCCGGCTGCTGGAGTTTCTCGAGCAATACAGCAAGGAAGCGATGCGCGTGACGCGGCGCAACGATGCGACCCGCGACGATTTCGTCGACGCGGTGCGCAATGAACACGGTGCCATCGTCGATGCCATCGCCGCCGGCGACGCAGCGCTGGCGCGGCGCCGCGCCAACCAGCACATGCGCGGCGGCGACCGTCGCATGCGCACTGCCGCACCACTCGCTCCCTCACCCCGGAATTCAAGACGATGAAGATCCTCATCACCGGAGGCGGCGGCTTCGTCGGTTCCCGTCTCGCGCGGTTCCTTCTCGACCGCGGCCGCCTCGACGGGCGAAGCATCGACCGACTCGTGCTTGCCGACCAGGTTGCGCCGCGGGCCGAGCTGACGAGCGACCCGCGGGTCGAAACGCGCGTCGGCCCGCTCGCCAGCCAATGCGAAGCGTTGGGGCGCGAAGGGTTCGATGGCGTGTTCCACCTCGCGTCGGCCGTCTCCGGCGAATGCGAGGCCGACTTTGATCTCGGCCTGAGCTCCAACCTCGACACGACGCGGGCCCTGCTCGATGCCCTGCGTGCCGCAACGACCTCCGGTCAGGCGCCGGCCAAGCTCGTCTTCTCGAGTTCGGTCGCGGTGTTCGGGCCGGACCCGTCGAAGCCCTTGCCCGATCTCGTCGGCGACGACACGCTGCCGGCGCCGAAAACTTCCTACGGCACGCACAAGCTGATGTGCGAGTACCTGATCGCCGACTATTCGAGGAAAGGCTTCCTCGACGGCCGCTCGGCCCGCCTGATGACCGTGGCGGTGCGGCCGGGCCGGCCGAACGGCGCGGCGTCGTCGTTCTTCTCGGGAATCATTCGCGAGCCGTTGGCCGGAGTCGAAGCGATCTGCCCGGTCTCGCCCGAGGTATCGCATCCGCTCACCTCGGTGGCGCGCACGGTCGAAGGGCTGGTCGCCGTTTATGAAGCGAGCGTCGAAGCGCTGGGCGGTCGCCTTGCCCTCAACCTGCCGGCGGTCACCGTCACGGTCGCGCAGATGCTCGATGCGCTCGAGACCGTCGCCGGCAAGACGGTGCGCAGCCGGGTCCGCTTCGTTCGCGACGAGACGGTTGCCGGCATCGTCGCCAACTGGTCGCGCGGTGCCACCGCGGCCCGGGCGGCGAAGCTCGGCCTGCATGCCGACGCCGATTTCGCCGCCATCGTCCGGCAGTACATCGCCGACTGCCGCGAGGCGCCGGACGGCGGCGCCTCGGCCCTGAAAGGACTCGCATGAACCAGATCGATCTGAAGGGCCGCGTCGCCGTCATCACCGGCGGAGCGCAGGGAATCGGCTACGCCATCGCCGAGCGCATGCTCGCCTCGGGCGCGAGCGTGGTGCTCTGGGACGCCGATGCGGGCAAGCTCGCCGAGGCGAAGGCCTCGCTCGCCGACCAGGGCAGCGTCACCACCGACGTCGTCGAGCTGACCGACGAGAACGCCGTCGACGCGGCCGCCGGTCGTGTCGCCGCGGCGTCGCAGAAGATCGACATCGTCGTCAACAACGCCGGCATCACCGGCGGCAACGCGACGACCTGGGAGCTCGAGCCCGCCGTCTGGCGGCGCGTCGTCGAAGTCAACCTCATCGCGCCCTATCTCGTCTGCCGCGCGGTCGTGCCGCACATGCTGAAGGCGAAGTACGGGCGCATCGTCAACATCGCTTCGATCGCCGGCAAGGAAGGCAACCCGAACGCGTCGCACTACAGCGCCTCGAAGGCCGGCCTGATCGCCTTGACCAAGTCGCTCGGCAAGGAGCTCGCCGGCAAGGGCATCGTCGTCAACGCGATCACGCCGGCAGCGGCGAAGACGGCGATGTTCGCGACCATGGCGCAGACGCATATCGACTACATGCTTTCGAAGATTCCAATGGGCCGCTTCCTAGAGGTCAACGAGGCGGCGGCGCTGGTCGCCTGGCTGTCTTCGGAAGACTGCTCGTTCACGACCGGCTCCGTGATCGATATCTCGGGTGGCCGCGCCACCTATTGATACGATGGGCGCTCACGAAGGAGCGCCATGATCTTCGAGCAGGTGCAAAGCGGCGGTTGCCGCTCCTATCTGATCGGCTGCGAGGCGACGTGCGCCGGCGCCCTGATCGACCCCGAAGTCAGCCAGATCGATCGCTACCTGGCGCTCGCCTCACGGCACGGCTTGCGCATCCGCTTCGTCATCGACACGCATACCCACGCCGATCATTTCTCGGCGACGCGGCAACTCGCACGGCGCTTCGGCGTGCCGATGGTGATGCATCGGGCCAGCCCGGCGCCGGGCATCGACATGCGCGTCGACGACGGCGAGATGATCATCATCGGCAACCTGCGCGTGCGCGTCATGCACACGCCGGGTCACACCGCTGATTCGATGTG
This sequence comes from Caldimonas sp., assembly GCA_039936375.1. Taxonomy (GTDB): domain Bacteria; phylum Pseudomonadota; class Gammaproteobacteria; order Burkholderiales; family Burkholderiaceae_C; genus Schlegelella_A. The sequence goes on from JBDTIO010000283.1 coordinate 4,338, forward strand.
CCTCGTCGTCGAGGACCATCTCTTCAGCGGCGACACGCTGCTGATCGGCGGCACCGGCCGCACCGACTTGCCCGGCGGCGACCCGGAGGCGCTGTACGACAGCCTGTTCGGCTGCGTGCTGAAGCTCGATCCCGCGCTTCGCGTTCACCCCGCGCACGAGTACAAGGGCCGCACCGAATCGACACTGGCCGCCGAGATCGAGAGCAACCCGCGTCTGCAGCAGCGCGATCGCATTGCCTTCGTGGCGATGATGAAGGGGCTCGACCTGACGATGCCGACCCACATCACCGAGGCGCTGCGCACCAACCTCAGCGGTGGCAAGACGGTGGCGCAGATGCTCGCCGAAGCGGCGGCGAGCGTCTCGTTCATGTCGCTCGCCGAGCTGAACTCGCGTGTTGAAGCGGGACTCGGCGACATGATCGTGCTCGATGTGCGCGAGCGCGACGCCTTCGAGGCCGCGCACGTGCCAGGCGCGCGCCTCCTGCCGCGCGGCCAGCTCGAGCTGCGCGTCAACGAAGAGCTGCCCGACCCGATGCGCCGGATCGTCACCTGCTGCGACTTCGGCCGCATCTCGACGCTCGCCGCGGCGACGCTGCGGCAGATGGGCTTCATGCGAACCGTCGCTCTCGACGGCGGCATGAAGGCGTGGCGGGAAGCGGGGTATGCGGTCGCCGCCGGGCCGCAGTAGGCAGACAGCGCGCTGGATCATGCGCGCTTGAGAAACCGAGCGAGGCAGCCGATTCGGGCATGCGGGCTCCGGCCCTCGCTCGGTGCCTCGCAAGCTCGGTCACCCAATGAGCACGCAAGCAACGCCTTCGTCTCAGACCTGCTTCGCCGCCGCTTCCTGATCCTGCAGCAGCCGCCACATCACCTTGCCCGAGCCCGACTTCGGCAGCGCTTCGACGAACTCGACGATCTTCGGCACCTTGTAGGCGGCCATGTTCTCGCGCGCCCAGGCGATGATGTCTTCGGCGCTGGTTTGCCCCTTCGTGGCAGCGCGCAACACGACAACGGCCTTCACCGTCTCGCCGCGATAGGCATCCTTGGCGGCGATGATGCAGGCTTCCTGGATCGCCGGGTGCTTGTAGAGCAGCATCTCGACTTCGGCCGGCCAGACCTTGTAGCCGCTCGCGTTGATCATCCGCTTGAGACGGTCGGTCATGAAGAAGTAGCCTTCTTCGTCCACGCGACCGAGGTCGCCGGTGCGGAAGAACTGGCGGCCGTCGAACTCGACGAAGGCATCGGCGGTCGCCTCCGCGTGCTTCCAGTAGCCCTTGAAGACCATCGGCCCGCGGGTGATGATCTCGCCCACTTCTCCCGGCGCGAGTTCTTTCAGTGTCAACGGATCGACGACGCGCGAATCGACACCGAAGAACGGAATGCCCAGGCACTGCAGCTTGGCCCGTTCGGGCGGGTTCGAGTGGCTCGGCGCTGCAGTCTCCGTCAGGCCGTAGCCTTTGGCGAAGGTCAGGCCGAACTCGTCGAGCAAGCGCTGCGCCACCGCGTGCGGCATCGCCGCGCCGCCGCCGCTCAGCGAGCGCAGGGTGGAAAGATCGAAGCTCTTGTAGTTCGGGCTGCCGAACAGATCGATGATCATCGTCGGAATGCAGACCCAGTGCGAGATGCGCCGGCGCGAGATCAGCCGGCCGGCGAGCTCACGGTCCCAGCGAGGCATGAGGTGCACGGTCGACCCTGAGACGACCAGACCGAGCACGCTGTAAAGCATGCCGGTGATGTGGAACATCGGCACGACGCCGAGCGCGACGGTCTCGGCTGAGGCATAGCCCCACTGGCCGGCGACGGCGTTCGCCATCAGCGTGCGATGCGTGTGCATGCAGCCTTTCGGCAGGCCCGTGGTGCCCGAGGTGTAGGGCAGCAGTGCGAGGTCGTCGGGGCCGGCCGTGTGCGGGCCGGGCTTCAGGCCCGCGGCCAGCGCATCGATCCAGCGCACGTGGCCGGCAGGAAGCCCGGGGTCGCTGCGCAGCCAGGCGTCCATCGCCGCGGGTGGCGCGTCGACTGCGTCGATCGGGCCATCGGGCATTGCGTCGATATAGCGCGTGACGAGGACGCGGCGTGCGCGCGCCGCTTCGGGCAACTCGGCCTGCGCCTGCGCGACGATGGGCGCCAGATCGGCGCTGCAGATGACGACGCGCGTCCCGGGATCGGTGATGTAGTGCTTGAATTCCTCGGCCCGATTCATTGGGTTGACGGGAACGACGACTGCGTTGGCGCGCATCGCGCCGTAGAGCGCGATCGAGAACTGCGGGCAGTTCTGCATGAAGACGGCGACGCGGTCGCCGGCGACGACGCCTTCCTTCTGTAGCCAGCCGGCGATGGCCTCGGCCTGCCTGCGCAACTCGCGATACGTGAGGCTTTTGCCGAAGAAGACGTAGGCGGGCTTGTCGGGAAAGCGTGTCGCCGCGACCTCGACGTTGAACCAGAGCGAGGTCTCGGGAATCGACAGCGCGCGCGGCAACCGCTTGGGCCAGATGGCGAAGTGCGGCCGGTCCGCGGGCACTTCGAAGTTTGATGGCGAGGACGACACGGGCAACTCCACGAGTCAAATTTCGACGAGGCTCGAGGTATAGCCGAGGCGGCCCACGCTGCCCCCGGCGTCAACCCGCATCGGCCATCGCGACGGCACTGCCGTGCTCTCGACGCTGAGCCGATCGGGCTCTATCGATTTTCCCGCGCGTGCTTGCGCGCGAGGATGCCGACGCACTCCTCGGTGTTGCGATAGCGCGGCTCTTCGCAGCGATCGTCCATGCAGACGGCCAGGGCGATGAAGACGCGTCTGCCGCAGGCTTCCCGCGCCGAGGCCGGGCCGTTGTCTGCCTGGATCGGCGGCTGGATCGTCGGGCGCGCCGCCGGTACCTGCGTGGGCACCGGGCGCGACGTGTTCGGCAGCTCACGAAGGCTTGGCGAGCCGAGCGGTCGCGGCCGCTCCGAGGAATTGCCGGCGGGCGTCGTGAAAGAAGGTGACTCCGCGGGCCGCACGTTCGGGTTGCCCATGCTCGCGTTCACCGTCGCGCCGGCCTCGCCAGTGCGCGGCACGGGCCGTCCGGCCGGTCGCACTGGCGAGCCGGTATTGTCGAAGCGGGGATTGACACGATCGCTTGCCGCGGAGTTGCGGTCGGCGACGGACGGATTGCCACGGTCCGATGTCGCCGGTTTCGACGTCGCGTCGAGCGGCATGTCGGTGCGTGCCGATGTTGTTGGCGGGCGGACGGCCTGAGACGGAACGACCTTCGGCTCGTCGGGCAACGAGGTCGTCGCGGCGAGAGGCGGCGGCAGGACCGGCAAGGTCGTCGCCGCAGTGGGCGACGTCGTCGCGTTCTGAGTGGTTGTCGCGGTCGTGACCGGTTCCGGCGGCGCGACGAGCACGGGCGGCGCCGCGACCACGGCGGGCAGCGCCGCACTCGCGGCGTTCGCTGCCGCGTCGGCAGCGCCACCGTTGTCGCGCTTGCCCATGAACTGCCACGCGGCGGCCGCTCCGACGACCACGACCGCGACGATGCCGAGTGCCACGAGCCCGAATCTCGATCCTCCGCTCTTCGCTGCGGGCGCCGATGCGGGAGCAGCGGCAGCGGTGGTTGCGGCCACCAACGGGGCCGGCCGCAAACGCGCCGCCTGCGTTTCGGTGGGCGTCGGGTGCTGCCTCGGCAGCACCGGCGGTGGCAGTGTCGCCGAACGCGACTGCGGCCATTCGTTGGACCGCCCCGCGTTCAGCGGCGGTACGGTGGTCATTGGCGTCACGGGCCGCGCAACAAGCGCGGTTGGATCGAACTGCGACTGTGCGCGTGGCGACGGCATCTGCGCCGTGGGGCTGAAGGTCGTGGTCGGCCGCTGCTGGCCCGGCGGCGCCACATGGGCCGTCGGCAGATGGGTCGGGATGTGCGCGGTCTGCAGCCGCGACGGATCGGCCATCGGATCGATCTGGCGTGTCGGCTCGTAGGCGACGGGAGCAGCTTCTGCGCCTGCGGTCGTAGGCGGAATCGTGATGCCCGGCCGACCGCGCGGGGGAATTGCCGCATTGCCATCGAGCACGGCGCGCAGTTGCTCGCCGTTTTGCGGCCGCTGGTTCGGGCGGACCGCCAGCATCCATGCCACCGCTTCGAGAAAGCGCGGCGAGACGCCAGGGACGATGCGGTTCTCGATCTGCTCGGCGTCGTCCTGCACGGCGCGCGCGGTCGCCGGTGCCGGCGGTACCCCGAACAGCAGAAAGTGGATGACGGCGCCGAGCGCGTAGAGATCGGTCCATGGGCCTTGGCGCAGCTGCGTCATCTCGGCGTATTGCTCGATCGGCGCGTAGCTCGGCTTCAGGATCGCGGTGAGCGACTGCGTCCGGTCGCTGATGACTCGCCGCGCCGCGCCGAAATCGAGCAGCACCGGCGGGCCATCAGGCGGCAGCAGGATGTTGTCGGGCGCGATGTCGCGGTGGTAGACGCCTTCGCGATGCAACAGCTCGAGGGCGGAAAGGATCGGCGTGATGACGCTGCGGATCCACGCTTCGTCGGGCGGATGCGCCATGCGCCGGCGCGTGTCGCGCAAGGTGACGCCTTGCAGGAACGGCATCACCATGTAGGCAGTGGCGTTGTCTTCCCAGAAGCGGTAAACCTTGACCAGTGACGGGTGGTCGAAGCGGGCCAGCAGACGGGCTTCGTTGACGAACGAGCGCAGGCCGATCGCGTAGGTTTCGGCGAACGAGCTCGAGCGCACCGTGATCTGCGGCCCGAGGCCGCGCGCCGCCAGCGAAGCCGGCATGTATTCCTTCAGTGCCACTTCGCGCTCGAGCGAATGGTCGTTGGCGAGATAGACGATGCCGAAGCCGCCGACGCCGAGGACCCGAATGATCTCGAACTCGCCGAAGCGCGTGCCCGGCGCCAAGGCGTCGTGGTCGGTGCCGACCGCAGGGGCAGCCGGATGGGACGGATATTCGGGCGGAAGCGTGCTCATCGATAGAGGCGGCCGAGGTGGCCCGGGCAGGGTCGCGAGCTTACCGCAGGCACGGCGCCGGGCGCCACCCTCGGGCGAGGGCCGCAGGCACCATTCGTCGGCTCGGTCCCGTGCGTTGACAATAGCTTTCCACTCGACCCGTCCGCCTGCCGCTCATGGCCACCATCCTGCAGAACCTTCCCGCCGGCGAGAAAGTCGGCATCGCCTTTTCCGGCGGCCTCGACACCAGTGCCGCCCTGCACTGGATGAAGCTGAAGGGCGCGATTCCGTACGCCTACACGGCCCACCTCGGTCAGCCCGACGAGCCCGACTACGACGACATTCCGCGCCGCGCCATGCAATACGGCGCCGCGAAGGCGCGCCTCGTCGACTGCCGGGCCCAGCTCGCGGTCGAGGGCCTGGCGGCGCTGCAATGCGGCGCCTTCCACATCTCGACGGCCGGCCTCACCTACTTCAACACCACGCCACTCGGCCGCGCCGTCACCGGCACGATGCTCGTCGCGGCGATGAAGGAAGACGGCGTCGACATCTGGGGCGACGGCAGCACCTTCAAGGGCAACGACATCGAGCGCTTCTATCGCTACGGCCTGCTCGTCAACCCGCTGCTGCGCATCTACAAACCGTGGCTCGACCAGGCCTTCATCGACGAGCTCG
>JBDTIO010000284.1:0-5077 GCA_039936375.1 Caldimonas sp.
TCGGCGGCGGGCCGACCGGCGTCGAGATGGCCGGCACCATGACCGAGATCGCCCAGCACACGCTGCGTCACCAGTTCCGGCACATCGAGCCGTCGCGGGCCCGGGTCGTTCTGCTCGAAGGCGCCGACCGCGTCCTCGGCGCATTCGTTCCGGCGCAGTCGGAAAAGGCCAAGCAGCAGCTCGAGCGGCTCGGGGTCGAGGTGCACACCGGCGCAAAGGTGACCGGCGTCGATGCCGACGGCGTCGACTACGCCGCACCGAAGGGCGACGCGCAGACGCCGCAGCGCCTGCCCAGCAAGACGGTGATCTGGGCCGCCGGCGTCGCCGGATCGCCGCTCGGCGCCGATCTCGCGCGCGGCACAGGTGCAGCGCTCGACCGACACGGCCGCATCGTCGTCGAGCCCGATCTCAGCCTCGCCGGCCATCCGGAGATCTCGGTCGTCGGCGATTTGGCGGCCGCGCTCAGCCATGGCAAGGGCAAGCCGACACCGGTGCCCGGGGTCAGCCCGGCGGCCAAGCAGATGGGCCGCACCGCCGCAGTCAATCTGCTGCGTCGCTTGCACGGCGAGCCGACGCGGCCGTTTCGCTACAAGGACTACGGCAACCTCGCGACCATCGGACGCAAGGCCGCCGTCGTCGAGCTTGCCGTTCCCGGGGTCGGCGCGCTTCGCTTCAGCGGCTTGGCCGCATGGCTCTTCTGGCTCTTCGCGCACATCTATTTCCTGATCGGCTTTCGCAACCGGATCATCGTCATGGTGGACTGGGCCTGGGCGTATTTCACCTATGAACGCGGTGCCCGCGTCGTCGCCGAGCCGACGCCTCCCGGCCCGTCGCCAGACTCCTAGAATTGCCGCCATGGACACTCGAACCTCACCCGCGCGGCTGCACATCGAGCGCATTCGCGACGTGCTCAAGGCCGAGGGTTGCGCTGCGGTGCTCGTGCCGTCGAGCGACCCGCATCTTTCCGAATACCTGCCCGACCGCTGGCAAGGCCGGCAGTGGGCGTCTGGCTTCACCGGCTCGATGGCGACGCTCGTAGTCACGCTGACTCGCGCCGCGCTCTTCGCCGACAGTCGCTACTGGGTGCAGGCCGAGCGCCAGCTCGTGGGTAGCGGCATCGAGCTCGTGCGGATTCCGACGCCATCGGGCGCGCTGCATATCGACTGGCTCTGCCAGCAAGTCGTGCGCGGCGACACCGTCGCGGTCGACGGCGACGTGCTCGGCCTCGGCGCAGCGCGCCAGCTCGAGACCGAGCTCGGCCGCTGCGGCATCCGCCTGCGCAGCGACCTCGACGTCTTCGCCGCCGCGTGGGACGGCCGGCCGGCGACGCCGGTGGCCGCCGTCTACGAGCACCTCGGCCCCGAGGCCGCCGAGTCGCGCGCGAACCGGCTGCAGCGCGTTCGCAACGCGATGCAGGAAGCCGGGGCGACGCACCACCTGATCTCCACCGTCGACGACATCGCCTGGCTGCTGAACCTGCGAGGCGCCGACGTCAGCTACAACCCGGTGTTCCTCGCCCACCTGCTCATCGCCGACGATGCGGCCACGCTGTTCATCACCGAGGCCAAGATCGACGCGGCGTTGCGCGCAGCGCTCGCCAGCGACGGTGTTCGCATCACGGCTTACGAGCAAGCCGGCCCGGCACTCGCCGCGCTGAACAGAGCTGCTGTCTTGCTCATCGACCCTAAGCGGGTGACGCTCGGCGCCCGCGAGCGAACGAGCGCGCGTGTCGTCGAAGCAATCAACCCCAGCACGCTGGCGAAGAGCCGGAAGAGCGAGGCTGAGGCCGCGCATGTGCGCCGATCGATGATCGAAGACGGCGTCGCGATGTGCGAGTTCTACGCCTGGTTCGAATCGGCGCTGGCCGATCCGGCGCGGCGCGAGCCGATCACCGAGCTGACGATCGACGAGAAGCTCACCGAAGCGCGCGCCAGGAGGCCCGGCTATGTCGGGCCGAGCTTCGCGACCATCGCCGCCTTCAACGCCAATGGCGCGATGCCGCACTACCGGGCGTTGCCGGAAGCGCACGCGACGATCGAGGGCGACGGCCTGCTGCTCATCGATTCCGGCGCGCAGTATCGCGGCGGCACGACCGACATCACGCGCATGTGGCCGATCGGCCGGCTCACAGCGGCGCAGAAGCGCGACGTGACGCTGGTGCTGCGCGGCACGATCGCGCTGTCGCGAACGCGCTTTCCGCGCGGCACGCTGTCGCCGATGCTCGACGCGATCGCCCGGGCACCGCTCTGGGAGCACGGCCTCGACTACGGCCACGGCACCGGCCACGGCGTCGGCTACTTTCTCAACGTCCACGAAGGCCCGCAGACGATCTCGCGCGTCATCGCCGATCCAAGCATGGCGATGCAGCCCGGCATGATCACCAGCGTCGAGCCTGGCCTCTATCGGCCGGGGCAGTGGGGCGTGCGGGTCGAGAACCTCGTTCTCGCGGTGCCGGCGGCGGCCGACGTGTCGACCGAGTTCGGCGAATTCCTCGAATTCGAGACCTTAACGCTGTGCCCGATCGACGCACGCTGCCTGGAGCTCTCGCTCCTTCGCGCCGACGAAATCGCCTGGCTCGACGCCTACCACCGCACGGTTCGCGAACGACTCGAGCCGCTGCTGTCCGGCGATGCGCTGGCCTGGTTGCGGCTGCGGACGGCGCCGCTTTCGTAGCGGTTCGCTTCCGAACGTCACCCGCCGCGCAAGGGTCCGTCGCACCACGGCGCAGCTCGTCCGCGTCATCCCGGTCTTCGTCGCAAGCCGCTGTCGCAGTGCAACGTCGGCTCCTAGAGTTCGCTCCATCGCAACCCGATGCCGAACCCAAGGAGCTCATCATGATCAGCCGCCTCACCGCCTCAGCCGCCCTGTTCGCGATCCTGGCCATGGCCACCCTGACCTTCGCCGCCGAGGCGCAGCAACACCACTTCGCCACTGCACACAGAGATCTCGCCGCCACGGCGCCGATGCAAATCATCCAGCTGCCGACGGTCAACATCGTCGGCCATCGCGTTCACTGAAGACGACTTTCGATGGGGCCCGAGGCGCGCTGCGCCGAGGGATTCCGGGCCGCGCGGGTTCGCCCGCGCGGCCCGTTTCGCTTGTGGCGGCCGCAAAGCGTGCGGTATTCAACGACTGAAGCGCCTCTACGTTCCGCAAGCAGCACAGCCGCAGCGCCGGTCGCTACGCTGCTGCCACCCCGCAGGAAGAACACCGCGGCGTCGTCGCACCGAAGGCGCTCAAGGAATCGACCGCGGTACCGAAATGAGTGAGGGTCGGTGTTCCCGTGGGGAACCCCCGTATTCGATGCTGCCCGGCATCGCCAAGGTTCTAGGCCAGCCCTCATGCACTTCCTGGATAGCCAACGGCTGTTGCCCTGCCTTGCCGGGTTTCTGATCAGCGTCGGTCTTCTCTGGCTCGGCTCGGAAGTGTTCGCGTCGGCCCGTCTGCGCGGCGCGCGCGTCGGCCGCCTGCTTAAGGCCTCGGCCATCGTTCTCGGTGGCTGCGGACTCTGGTGGCCGGGCCACTTTCTGGAGCCCGCGGAAACGGCCGGCGGCGCCCTTGCCGGCATTCCACTGGTAGCCGGCCTTCTTGCCCTCTTCCTGGCCGGTCTGGCCGGCGCCACCGCGACAGCGGCATCGCGCAAGACCTTGCCGGCCTTCACTGGCCTGGCCATGCTGACGCTGGTCGTCGCTTACGGCCATTCGGTCTTCGCGACCCCCGGTTTGTTTCGCGCCGCCGGCGCCGCCGGCACCTGGGGCCCCGGCGTCGCCGTGCTGGTGCTAGCAACGGCGCTCGTCGGCATCAGCCTGGAGCTCAAGGCGAGCCGCAAGGCAAAGGTGGCGCGGATCGTCGGCGCCGCGCTGGGCGCAACCCTGCTGACGCTGGCCGCGGCCACACCCGCCGATCCGAGCGGCGCCCTCACGCCGGCCTGGACCGAGGCCCTGCTTCTCGCCGCGCTCGGTGCGATCGGCTTCGCCTTGCTCGAGTCGCTCGGCCAACCGTCGAGCCGCGAGATGGAGCCAACACGGCGCCTGGCGGCCGCCGCCGCGCCCACCGTCGACAGCCTGACCCAGCTACCGACACGCGTCTATTTCGAAGACCGCCTCGCCGCTGCGGCGACCAAGGCCGACGCCGGCGCCAGCCGCCTGGCCCTTCTCTTCGTCGACCTCGACGGCTTCAAGCCGGTCAACGACACCTACGGGCATTCGATCGGCGACCTTGTGCTCGAGCAGGTGGGGCAACGGCTGAAGGCGATGTCACGCGGCAAGGACGTCGTTGCCCGGGTCGGTGGCGACGAGTTCCTGCTCCTGCTGAGCAATGTACAGGCCACCGAATCAGTGGCGCAGGTGGCGTCGCGTCTGATCCAGGGGCTGTCGCAGCCGTACGCGATCGAAGGCCGCGAGGTCATGATCTCGTGCTCGGTCGGCATCGCGATGTATCCCGACGGCTGCAGCCATGCCAAGCTGATCGCCCGCGCCGACGCCGCGATGTACGCCGCCAAGCGCGGCGGCGGCTCGAACCACTGCTTCTATTCGCCGGCGATGGACGCCGACGCCGAAGCCCAGTTCACGCTGCTACGCGACCTGCGCAAGGCCGTCGTGGCCAAGGAGTTCGAGCTGTTCTACCAGCCGAAAATCGATGCCAAGAGCGGCAAGGTGACGGCCGTCGAGGCGCTGCTGCGCTGGAAGCACCCGACCCACGGCGTGCTGCTGCCGAGCGTCTTCATTCCGATCGCCGAGCGCTTCGGCCTGATCGGCAACATCGGCAACTGGGTCATCGAGGAATCGTGCCGGCAGAGCCGCCAATGGCGCGACAAGGGCCTGCGGATGCGGGTCGCCATCAACCTGTCGGCCCACCAGATGCGGCAGGACGACATCGTCGAGCGCATCACCGGCGCGCTCGAAACGCACAAGATCCACCCGTCGCTGCTGACCTGCGAGATCACCGAGTCGGCGGCAATGGAAGATACCAAGACGACGCAGACGACGTTTCGTCGCCTCGGCGAGCTCGGCACGCATCTCTCGATCGATGACTTCGGCACCGGCTATTCGAGCCTCGCCTACCTGAGGAAGCTCCC
>JBDTIO010000285.1:0-8031 GCA_039936375.1 Caldimonas sp.
CCTTCGGCGATCACCATCGACTTGTCGACCAATGTCCCGAGACAGTCGAGACTCGTCCAGCTCTCAAAGCCATCCTCGAAAGCCACTTCCTGCGCGTTCTCGACCGAGAAGCTGCCGGCAAAGACACTGAGCGCGCGAAAAACGGCTTGTTCCTGCTCCGTCAGCAGCCCGTAGCTGAAGTCAAGCGCGGCGCGCAACGTCTGGTGGCGCCGAAGGACGAATCGAGACCCACCAGTCAGCACTTCAAAGCGCTCGTCGAGACGCGACCGCAACCCCTCGAGACCGAGGAGCGGGATTCGCGCCGCTGCGAGTTCCAGGGCAAAGGGCATCCCGTCGAGTCGCGTGCAGATCTCGGCGACCGACTCGGCGTTGGACTCGGTCAATTCGAAATGTCGCTCGGCTGCCTTCGCACGCGCCACGAACAGCTGCACCGCGCCACTAGCCGATACAGCCGCCAGAGTTGGACCCGTGGGCAGACCGAGAACATCGAGCCGGTAGATATGCTCCGTGGACGTTCGCAGTGGCTCCTGGCTGGTACTCAGCAGAGCGACGCCCGGTGCTGTCGACGACACGGCTTCGGCCAGCGTTGCGACGGCGGACAGCAAATGCTCGCAGTTATCCAGAACGAGAAGCAGTGAGAGCGGCCGCAGGGCGTCGGCGACCACTTCCACTGCGGGGCGGCTGGGAGTCAGCGCGATACCAAGCACCCTTGCCACCTCGCCGACGACCAGCTCAACCTGCGCCAGCTTGCTCAGATCGATCCACCAGACCCCATCTGGGTAGTCGTGACGCCATCTTGTGGCGACCGCGAGCGCCAGGCATGTCTTGCCGATGCCGCCGGCGCCGACGATCGACAGGATGCGATGCTGCTGAAGCAGCGCGGCGACGTGCGCCTCGTCGGAGCGGCGCCCGTAAATGACGGGGACCGACGCCGGCAGGTTTGTGATGTGCGCAGTCGTTTGCCTATCCTTCGCCGCCGACGACCCCGAAGCCGGTTCGCTCGCGTCGTCGCCGGTCGACGCCAGCGTGAACTTGTAGCCGCGACCGGGGATCGTGCTGATGGCGTCGGGGCCGAGCAGCTTTCGAATCGCCGAGGTTTGCACTTGGATGTTGTTCTCTTCCACGACGACACCTGGCCAGACCAAGTCGAGCAGCTCGTTTTTTGATACCACGCGGTCGCGATGGTCGAGCAGGACGAACAGCAGCTCCAAGGCTCGGCCGCCGATCTTCACAGGCTCGTGGTCGACCAGGACCAGCCGTTCCTGGCGGCGGATCTCGACTTTGCCGAAGCGAAGGATGTTGCCCATTGAAGCTCTCCGGGAAGCAATGTAGACGAGGCAATGCGCCAGGGCGGTTCGTTTCAAGAGGTCTAAGGATCGTTAAGGATTTCTTAGCGCATCAGACCGACAGTGAGCAAAGCGATTCACCCGGGGCTTCTCACGACCGTCGCCGATGCCATGAGCGTGGGCTTTGGGACGCCCAGGACGTAGTATCGAACGGCTGCTCCGGGTCGGATGCGGGTCTTGGCCGGCTGCAAGAGCAGTCAGTGGGTTGGCCGCGGTGCCCTCGAGAACGAAGAGCAGACAGCTGCCACAGAAGCCAGCCATCCTCGCCGAAGTGCAGTGACTTGACTCTCCGAACTACTCGAATCAAGGCCAGATGCAGGCAGGCGAGTTGATTTCCATCCTCCTCCTCCTCCCATCGGGTAGTCCCAGAAAATTCAGCAAGTCCAGCGCCATCCAAAGGCCCCAGAGAATCAACGCTCTAGTGCTTTTTTTCTTTTCCGCTCGAGTCCACGAACATTCCCACCCGTTCCGAGATCACATCGCAGGAACTTTGACAGGAACTCCAAAATCTGGAGTACTGCGCATCGGAGTTCCTGTCATGGCCAGGCATCGCTTCGAGCACGACGATCAAGCGATCAACGTCGCCGACTCTCGACAACGGCTGAGCGATGGCGACGGCCGGCACACGCCATCACCACGGTCACAAGTCACCATGTAGCAGCGCCTCCGCGTCGCAAGAGCGCTTCTTGTCCAAGATTGCGCGCCGCAAAAGGATCCATGTCGCGGCCATCACGCACAGGGCGATGACGATGGCGACCCCCACACTCACGATGCCGAATGCGGAGGCCACGGCAAGAGCAGCACCGCACAACCCGTTGGCAGCAGCGACTACGACGATCCTCGCTTGTGGACTCATCGCGCCATTCTCTTGAGGAGAGCTTCTTCGTCGCTCGCGGCGATCAGTCGCGGGCCGCTCTCAGTTCGCCTGATTGCCGGCCCGACGAGATCGACCGTTCTCGATCGCCTGGCGAATGGATCCCACCAGGATGGAAACGTCATCGACCTTGCGCATGTAGACGTCGTAGTCGGAAAACCGCGCTCGTACAGCGTCTTCCGAAAGTCCCGTGTGGATAGCGATCGCGACTCGACTCGTTTGCTCATTCGCGCGCAGCTGCTGCGCGACCTCGAAACCACTCATCTTTGTCATAGACATATCGAGAATGACCAGGTCGACCGGGTCCGACGAGACAAGCTGCAGGGCATCTGCCCCATTGGTTGCCGTCAAGACGTTGTAGCCCTCCTCTTCGAGAACGAACTGAAGGACCTGGAGCAGGTCGCCCTCGTCATCAACGATCAGGATTCGAGCCAGCGGCGGGGTCGTCATTGCGTTTCTTGTGGGCTGCATCACGACTTGCGAGTGTCCGAGGAAGCGCGGCCGACGGCAAGCCACGAATGCCAGACTTCGGTCGCAGTTGGCGTTTCGTCGGCGACGAATACCGGCTTGAAGTGGTGTCGGCCACCTCTCCCACAGGCAAGGCGCATGCCGCGACGCGGCAGTCAATTAGGGGGTCGTCTGTCGTGAGCTTTGGCGCGGCAACGTGATCGAGACAGTCGTGCCTGCGTCTGGAGAGGATTCCGCGCTTGCAACGCCGCCGTGGGCATGTGCAATCTCGCGAACGACGAACAACCCCAGCCCGACACTGTGCTGGGCGCCTGGGGTCGCTCCGCGAGTCATGGCGTCGAAGAGCGTAGGCAGCACGTCGGGAGGGATTACGGGCCCTCGGTTGTGGACTGCGACAACAAAGACGTCATCCTCGATCGTCGTCACGATGGACACACCGCTCTCAGGATCGCCGTAGGCGACAGCGTTCGCAACGAGATTTCCCAGTACCTGTGTCAGGCGGTCGTCATCCGCGAAGGATGCTCCCGCTCCGGTTCGCTCATGAACGATCTGAGCGCTCGGGAAGGCCACCCGCAGCTCGTCCAGCGCTTGCGCAACGACAGCGTGCACATCGATCTCGCGCGGCGAGACCTGGATGCCTCCGCCGATGCGGGCTTGAGTGAAGTCCAGGAGGTCTCCGATCAGCCGGGTACTCCTGGCAACGGCGCGGCCGATTCCTTCGACAACGCGTCGTTGCCGTGCGGACAGTTCATCCCGCAAGAGGAGGTCGGCACTCAGGTTGATGGTCGAGAGAGGATTGCGAAGGTCGTGGCTGACGATGCCAACCATTTGCTCGGCGAACAGCGCCCGATCCTCCGCAGACACACGTTGCAGATTGAGCTCCGCCTGCGCAGCCAGGAGCGCGCGCTGGGCTTCGCTTTCCTTCACCAGCAGCTCCTCGGCACGCTTGCGCGCCTGCACGAATTCTTGCTCATAGCGCTGACGATCCTTGGCGACGAAGGCCGCGATCTCATGCCGCACGATGCCGGAGTCATTCCGTCGAACCGCATTCAGGATCATCGGCACCGTCTGGCCATCCCGAGCCAGCAAATCGAGCTTCACTTCGGCCACGGATCCCTGGAGCTGCAGCAGGGGCGACCAGTGCGTCTGATGGAAGATCTTGCCGCCCATCGTCAGCAGATCTTGCAGCTTGCGCATGCCGAGCAGCTCGTCGCACGAGTAGCCGATCCACCGGCAGAACGTCTCGTTGACGAGACGGATCGTCCCGTCCACGTCGGTGACAAGCAGGCCGCACGCAGCGTGCTCGTAGAGTTGCTCCGCGTCCGGCCTGCCGGACTCCGCCGACATGGACCTACACCCCGAGCGTGCCGAAAAACTCGCGCATCGAGTCGACGCAAGGCCCGGGCGCGCTCAGGTGAGGACAGTGGCCCACGTTCTCTATGAGACGCAAGGTTCCGTTGGGCAGCGTGCGCGCCAGGTATTCGCCGACCGACCGGGGCGCAATCATGTCGTCGTGGCACTGCACGATCAGGGTGGGCGCGGCGAGCTTCGCCACGTCTTGTCGGTTGTCCGAGAGAAACGTGACCCGGGCGAAATGGCGGGCGATGTCGGGGTCGGTCCGGCAAAAGCTGTTGGTCAACTCGACGGCCAACTCCGGTTGTCCCGACGCGCCCATGATCGCCGGCGCCATGTTGCTCGACCAGCCCAGGTAGTTGCTTTCCATCGTCTCGAGCAACGAATCGATATCTGCCCGAGTGAAGCCACCGATGTAGTCCGCGTCGTTCACGTAGCACGGCGAAGGAGCAATCATCACCTGCGCCGCGATCCGCTTCGGGGCCTTGATGCCGGCCAGCATTCCGGTCATGGCACTCACCGAGTGACCGACGTAGATCACGGTCTCGGCGCCTACTTCGTCGATCACCTCCAGAATGTCGTCTGCATAGCCCTGCAGGCTGCCGTATTTCTCGTAGTCGTACGCCTTGAGGTCGGAATTTCCGCTGCCGACCAGATCGAAGGTGACCACGGTGAACCCCTGCGCGAACGATGGTGCAAGAAAGCGCCACATGCTTTGGTCACAGCCGAAGCCGTGAGCAAAGAGGAGGGTTATGGGCCCCGACCCCGTGACCTGCACGTTGTTGCGCTCGCGAACCGCCATTGCCGGATCCTCAGAGGCAGCATCGACGCGCCCGTCTGTCCATTGTTCCACGTGAACAGGAGCGTCCGATCGCCAACGGTGCCCGGGGATCGGCGGCCAAGCGCAGCTCATGCACTTCCATTGAGGCGCTCCGGTGCGCTCAGCGACTCACTGACGCTGACGTGAACTGCCGCGGCCGGCCCCACTCGGCCAGCATCGAATCGTGCCGCTACAAGAGGTGTTCAGGGACGAACCACCCGAGAACCATGTCATCGATGCGCGGCCAGAACATCGACTCGGGCTCCGAGTCGAGGACAACCTCTTTCTCGCCATCCGTGGTCAGCCAGGTGCGCCACTGCATGAACAGCAGCTGCTGCAGATACTGGCGATAGACGGCGACGACGATGAACACCGCGGCCAGCATGCAGAAGACGCCGAGCTGGTGCCAGAAGCCGGGAAGGTCGTGGTTCTGCAGCGTGTCGTAGAAGCGGTTGTTCCAGACGCTGAAGCGCACGTTGATCCAGACCGTGCCGAGCGTCAGGGCGACGACGGCGGCGAGCAGGAGCCACGCGCGCCGCTCCCCCGCAGCCCGCCAGAAGGGCCGGGCGAGCGCCCAGCCCTCGCCGAACGCGCGCCGTGCCGACGCGTGCTGGACCGACGCGTTCTGCATCGCCGATATCCGGCAATCTCGCCCGAAGCGGCGGATGTCAACCGATGCGGACGGGCACGAAGATCTTGCTGCCGTCGCGTTCGATGAGCAGCGCCACCGACTTGCCCGCCTTCGCGACCACCTCGCGCACCTGGTCGACGCTCTTGACCGTCACCCCATTGACGCCGATGAGGAGGTCGCCCGCCTGCACGCCCGCAGCCGCAGCAGGGCCGGCGGCATCCTCCACGACGAGGCCGCCGTGGCTTCTGGACTCATGCTGCTCCTGCGGCTGCATGGGTCGAAGCGACAGTCCCAGCTGGCCCTGGCCCACGGCGAGATCGGCCTTGGCGAGACTGGTCGCGGCGCCGTTCGCATCCGCCAGCTTCGCACTGAGCTGTTCGTCCTTGCCCTGGCGCCAGATGTCCATGCTGATGACCGTGCCAGGCGCGGACTGGCCGATCAGCGAGGGCAGATCGCCCGAGCTGACGATCGTGTGCCCGTCCACCTTGCGGATCACATCGCCGGCCTTCAATCCCGCCTTGTCGGCCGGGCTGCCGGGATCGACGTTGGACACAAGCGCGCCCTCGGGCGAAGCGAGCTTGAAGGAATCGGCGAGCGTCTGGTTCACTTCCTGGATCGCCACGCCGAGCCGGGCGTGGCTGGCGTGTCCGGTGGCAACGATCTGGTCCTTGACCTGCTCGGCGACATCGATCGGGATCGCGAACGACAGGCCTTCGTAGCCGCCGCTGCGGCTGTAGATCTGCGAGTTGATGCCGATGACTTCACCGTGCGCGTTGAGCAATGGGCCGCCCGAATTGCCCGGGTTCACTGCGGCGTCGGTCTGGATGAAGGGCACGTAGCCATCACCCGGCAGCGACCGGCCCTTGGCGCTGACCACGCCGGCGGTGACGCTGTTCTCGAAGCCGAAGGGCGAGCCGATGGCGAGCACCCATTGGCCGACCTTGAGATCGCTGACCCTGCCCATCGTGAGCACGGGCAGATTCTTGGCATCGATCTTCAGCACCGCGATGTCGGTCTTCGGGTCGGTGCCCAGGACCTTGGCCGTGAACTCGCGGCGGTCGATCAGCTTGACCGTCACGTCCTTCGCACCTTGCACGACGTGCGCGTTGGTGAGGATCAGCCCGTCTGGGCTGACGATGAAGCCAGAGGCTTCGCCGCGCATCGGCGTGTCGTGCGGCGTCGCGCCGCCGCCGTTCGGGCCCTGGAAGCGCTTGAAGAACTGGCTGAACGGATCGTTCGGCCCCATGCCGGGAACGCCCGGAGCGGAAGCCTGGTCGTTGTCATCGGCGGCGGTGCGCTTGATGCCCGTGACGCTGATGTTGACCACTGCGGCGCCGTAGCGTTGCGCGATCTTGGAAAAGTCGGGCGCTGCGATCTCACCGGTCGATGCAGTGGCGCTGTCAGGACGGAGCTCGGCCGCGTGCGTGATTGGGCTGAAGGCTGCGCCGCCGATCGCGCCCATCGCGAAGAGCGCGAGGACGAGGCGGGAAGGGGTCATCGAACGTGCTTTCATGGTTGACTCCTGAGGACAAGAAAAGAGACAAGACGTTGGTCGGCTCGGGGCACTATCGGGTCGGCTCCTTAGGCAGCGCTTAAGCGCGACCGCTGGCGCACGCCGCGGCCCGAGGTCTTCGCCACGAACGACGGCTTCCTGCTCGGCAACTCGAAAGAAAACGCCTGCGCGCGGGCATCCGATGCGGGTTTCATGGTCGGTCGACGGCGTCGGAAGACCCTGATCGTCGGGGCCCGAGATTTAGGCGAGGCTGATGCCCGCGCCTAGTGCGGGCTGCCCGGCGCGAGCTCAGTGCGCGACGGGGAAGCCGAGCGTCACGCGCAGCCCGCCCAGGCTGGCCGAATGGCCGAGCGTCAAGGTCGCGCCATGGAACTCGGCGATTGCGTGGACGATCGCCAGCCCGAGCCCGCTTCCAGGAGCCTGCATGCCCTCGACACGGTAGAAGCGGTCGAACACACGGGCGCGGTCGCTCTCGGCGATGCCCGGGCCACTGTCGTCGACACCGAGCACGATGTGGTCGCCCGCACGAAGGACCTCGAGGTCGATCTTGCCGCCGCTCGGGGTGTACTTGAGCGCGTTGTCGACGAGATTGCGAACGAGGATGCGCAATGCTCCCGGCTGGCCCGCGACGCTGCCTTCGTCGGCGTGGGCGAGGCCGATGTCCAGCGAATGAGCCTGTGCAGAAAATGCCGCATCGATCAGCTCCTGGCGGACGATGTCCGCCAGCACCACCGGTTCCGTCTTCACCCCGGTTGCGGCGCTCGCCTGCTGGCGCGCCAGGACGAGGAGCTGCTCGACCAGGCGCGTCGCCCGGTCGATGCCCGCGGTCAGCCTGGAGATGGCGAGTTCGCGTGCGGCGTCGTTGCCGGCCATGCGCAACCCCTCTACCTGCAGCTTGAGCGCCGCCAGCGGCGAGCGCAACTCGTGCGCGGCGTCGGCGACGAAGCTCTTCTGCGCGTCGAAGGCAAGGCTCAAGCGTGCGAACAGCAGGTTGAGCTCATGGACCAGCGGCCGGATCTCCTCGGG
>JBDTIO010000286.1:0-11854 GCA_039936375.1 Caldimonas sp.
GTGGCATCGGTCGGCTTCATCGGCGCGGCGCGCATGCAGACCGTCGGCATGAAGATGAACACCAGCTCGGCGATTCGGCAAAAGGCCGTGCTGCTGACTTATCAGATGACCGATCGCATCCGGGCCAACCGCAGCGGCTTCGGCAGCGGTGCCTATGACAACCCCGCCATCGGCTCGAGCGACTGCCTGAACAGCGGCTGCAGCGCGGCGCAGCTGGCCGTCGCCGACATGACCGATTGGACGGCCGACATCGAAGACCAGCTGCCCGATGGCAGCGGCGTCGTCTGTATCGACAGCACACCGAACGACGGCACGGCCGGCGCTCCGGCCTGCGATGGCATCGGCAACCTGCTGGCGGTCAAGGTCTGGTGGACCGACTCGATGGGAATCACGCAGTTCGTGACGGTGGTCAGGCCGTGAATGCGGACTACGACCACGGGATCAGAGGGTTCACGCTGGTCGAGCTGATGGTCGGAATCACGGTGGGCCTGCTGGTGTCGCTCGCTTCCATCTCGGTGTTCGTCAGCACCCGCAAACTTCAGACGGTCGGAGCGGCGAAGTCGCACATGGGCGAGAACGCCCGGCTGGCCATGGAACTGATGGAGAAGGACTTTCGCAGCGCCGGCTTCCTGGGCTGCAAACCCCTTCTCGAAGACGCACCGGTGAGCTTGCTTGCGACCAGCGGCGGCATGTTCCTGGACGGCGACAGTGGCGGCCTGGGTGGCTCGCATGGCGACGGCACGGCGTTCACACCCGCCCTCAACGCGACACTGGCGGGCCTGGCGCAGCCGCCGAACCCGAGCAGCGACGTCGTGTCCCTGCGGGTTCCGATAGAGCCGATGTCGCTCGGCCTGGCAGCGCCGATGACGACCTCTTCCGGCGTACCGACCGTCGGCGCCAACACCGCCGGAAACGCGATCCTCTCCGGCGACATCGTGCTGATCGCCAATTGCAAGGCAGCGGCGATGTTCCAGGTCACGGAAGCTGCCCCGGCGACGACCGGATTGCTGACGCACGCGACCGGCGGCACGTTCTATCCCGGCAACGCGACGACCGATCTGCAACAGGTATTCCATGGCGACGCGGCCGTCTACCGCCTCGCCACGCACCACTACTACATCGCTCCGAGCGTGACGCACGCAGGCACGAACTCGATGTGGCGCTACACGTTTCCGAACAACGACGGATCGGCCAATCCGCAGGAGGTCGTGCAGGGTGTCGACCGGATGCTGGTGACCTACGGCATCGATGCCGGCGACCAGATCGCCAGCAAGTACGTCGACGCGAGCGGCGTGACCTCATGGAGCTCGGTCATCGCGGCGCGCATCCGGCTGCTCACGGCGTCGGTGGCCGACGGCGTCACGCTCGGCGTGCAGGCAGCCTCCTTCGCCGGCACGAACGTGGTGCCGACCGACCATCGCCTGCGCACGCAGCTGAGCCAGGTCGTCACCTTGCGGAACCACGCGCCATGAGCCGTCATCTGCAACTCGAGGCGGTGCTGGGCCCTCGCCGGCAACGCGGGCTGTCGCTCGTCACCACGCTGCTTTTCGTGCTGGCGGCGCTGGTGCTCGGGGTTTCGGTGCTCGGCGTCGGTGCGATGCAGGAACGCATCATCGGCAACAGCAAGGATCGCGACGTCGCGCTGCAGGCCGCTGAAGCGGCGTTGCGCGACGCCGAGGCCGACATCTCCGTCAACGTCAACCCCAGCACGGCTTTCACCGACGACTGCGCTCTCGGCTTGTGCACGCCGCCGACCTTGCGCACCAGCGTCAGCCCGCTGCCGGTCGAAAAGCAGGCGGGCTTCACCTGGTCCGACAGCACCCATGTGCGCACCTACGGGCAGTACACCGGAGCGTCGCCTTTGCCCGGCGTCGCCAGCCCGCCGGTCTACGTGATCGAGAAGCTTGGAAATCTCGGCACCCCGCCGGGCGAGAGCGTCGTGATCGGCACCGAGCCCGTCGCCCCTGGTGTCGGCTACCGGATCACGGCCCGTGCCACCGGTGCGCGCCCCGAAACGGTCGCTTCCCTGCAATCGATCTATGCAATCCGCTAAGCGAGCTCCCATGAACCTGTCCCAGCGCTCGGTATTGAGTCTCTGCTGGTCAGCACTTCTGCTTGCCGCACCTTTGGCCGCCGTGGCATCGCCTCCCTTCACGTTCGCCGGCTATCCGCTGTTCCTGGCGCCAGCCATCAAGCCGAACGTCCTGATCCTTTTCGACAACTCCGAGTCGATGGACGGCACGATGGCCGGCAAGGTGATCAACGGCGACGATCCTTCGACTCGCGGCAACATCGCGCGCGGCGTGCTTCGCTCGGTGCTGCAAACCTATCGCGATTCCTTCAACTGGGGCCTCGAGAGCTTCCAGACCACCGGCGACACGCTCTACAACACTCACGCCTACTACATCGGCGACGCGACGACGATGGTCTATACCAACGACTGCGTGGCCGGCATCTCGGCGTCGAACCGCGGCTTGCGCTGCATCCCGAACCCGCAGCCGATCAACGGCGCCGCCTTCATCACCTACGACCGCAGCGGCGACGACGCCGACATCAACGACGTTCTCTATTCGCCCTGGAGCGCCAACCAGCTGTACGGCATCGGCAGCGGCGGCACGAGCTACAACATCTGGGACACCCGGGACACCACCACCGTCTGGGGCAACTTCGGCGACTACTACGGCAACATCCAGTTCACGCCGACCGACGCCGGCTTCCTGCCGCTTTCCAGCGTCACGCCGCGCGAGCTCTTCGTCCGGCGCGGCTGGGGCTACTACTCCGACATCACCGGCAGCGGCCGGATCGTCGAAACGGTGCAGGCCGACAGCAGCACGCACTTCAACAACCTGCTCGGTTATCTGGGCAACGAGACCAACGGCGGCACACCGGAGATCAAAAACTCGGCCGTCTTCACGCCGCTGACGGGCAGCCTGCAAACGGCCCGGAGCTATTTCAGCACCGGCGGGCAGTCGCCGATCACGCAGACGTGCCAGCGCAATTTCGTGGTGCTCGCGACCGACGGCAACCCGACCGGCATGACCAACGGCAGCCAATACGATCCAGCGCAATGGGTCAACACCTACAACGCCCAGACGGGCGCGTGGACGTATGGGCAGGCCCAGCAGGACGTCTTTCAGCAATTGACGGCGCTTCGTTCCACGTCGGTCAGCGGCAAGACCTACGACATCCAGAGCTACGTCGTCGGCATGGGCGATACGGTCGCCAACCCCAGCTCCGTCGCCGCACTCAATAACATGGCCGCCCTTGGTGGCGGCTATTCGACGGCCTTTCTCGGCAGCGACTCGAGCGCCCTGTCGAATGCCTTTCAGGCGATCGTCGGCGACATCCAGTCGAAGACCAGCGCGGCATCGTCGGCGGCGCTGAACGGTGGCTCCTGGAACACCGGCTCGTCGCTCTACCAGGCCAAGTTCAGCAGCGCCGATTGGTCCGGCGACCTCGTCGCCTATCCGGTGGCGAGCAGCGGCATCGCCAGCACCACGCCGACGTGGAATGCCGGCGCCCAGATCAAGGCCCAGAACTGGGACACCGGCCGCAAGATCCTGACCTACAAGCCATCGGCCGCGGCCGGCGCGCAGGGCATCCCCTTTCGCTGGCCGGCGGTGCCCGCCTCGCCCACCGCCGCCGAGCTCGACGTCAGCCAGAGCAGCGCCTTGAATCTCAATGCGACCGGCAGCAACGACGGCTTCGGCTCATGGCGCCTGCAATACCTTCGCGGCGACGCGAGCAAGGAACCGCGCAACTGCTCGACGCCGCCGTGCGCGGCGCCGCAATTCCGCAGCCGCAACCTCACGCCGCTCGGCGACATCGTCAACTCGTCGCCCTCTTACGTCGCCAACCCGAATTTCGGCTACTACGACGACATGGAGTCGGCGCCCTACAGCGCCTTCGCCGCGACCTACCTGACGCGCACGCCGATGATCTACATGGGTGCCAACGACGGCATGCTGCATGCCATCAACGCCAACACCGGCGTCGAAGCGATGGCCTACGTGCCCTCGAGCATGTATTCCGGGTTGAGCCAGCTTACCGACCTCAACTACAGCCACCGCTACTTCGTCGACGGCACACCGACCGTCGGCGACGTGTTCTACGCCGGTGCCTGGCATTCGTTGCTGGTGTCAGGCCTGCGCGCCGGCGGCAAGGGCCTGTTCGCGCTCGATGTCACCAACCCGGCGGTCTTCGGCGAAGCCAACGCCGGCTCGATCGTTCGCTGGGAATTCCAGGATGCTGACATGGGCTACATCGTCGGCCAGCCGCTGATCGTCAAAACCAACAACGGCCGCTGGTCGGTGATCGTCAACGGCGGCTACAACCACGGCAACGCGACCGGTCACGCTTTCCTGTTCTTGATCGATGCCGAAACCGGCGCGCTGGTTCGAAAGATCGACACTGGTGCGGGCAGCGCCGGCAGCCCCAACGGCCTGTCGTCGCCGGCGGCGATCGACATCAATGGCGACAACATCGCCGACCTCGTCTACGCCGGCGATCTCAATGGCAATCTCTGGAAGTTCGACATCTCGGCCGCGGCTCCTGCCGCCTGGGCAATGGGCAACGGCGGCCTGCCTCTCTTCACCGCGCAGAGCGGACAGTCGATCACTTCGCGTCCGGACGCGACCCTTTTCCCGACCGGCGGCTACCTCGTTTCCTTCGGCACCGGCCGCTATCTGGCCACCTCGGACACGACCGACACCACGGTCGAATCCGAATACGGCATTCGCGACACTCTGGCCACCGGCACGGTGACGCTCTCGCAGCTTCAGGTTCAATCGATCACGCAGACGACGACCGGGCCGGACGGCAACGGCTACCGGCTGAGCACTCACGCCGTCGACCCGCCGACGGATCCGGGCATCACCGGCGACAAC
This sequence comes from Caldimonas sp., assembly GCA_039936375.1. Classification (GTDB taxonomy): domain Bacteria; phylum Pseudomonadota; class Gammaproteobacteria; order Burkholderiales; family Burkholderiaceae_C; genus Schlegelella_A. Next base: position 4,887 of record JBDTIO010000286.1, read on the forward strand.
GTGATCTCACGTTCAAGCTACTACAGCACGAAGAGCGGCTGGTATCTCAATCTGCCGACCAGCGGCGAACGAGTGGTCGCCAACGCCCGCATCCGCGGCGGCCGCGTCGTCCTGACATCCCTTATTCCCGACGTCAGCTCGCCGTGTGCCTACGGCGGCTCCGGCTGGGTCATGGAGTTCGACGTGCTGACCGGAGATCGCCTCGACACCGCGACCTTCGATACCAACGGCGACAACACGCTCGGCAGCACCGACTTCCTCAGCTTTCCCGGCGACAACGGCGGCAAGCACAACGCCAGCGGCCGCATGATCGGTGCCGTGCCCGCGGCCCCCGGCTTCATGTCGAACCGGCAGGGCACGACCAGTCTGGAAGACAAGTACATCAACACCTCCGACGGCAACGTGGTGCGGGTGCGCGAGACCGCCGGCAAGGGCGGCCAGGCGCGCGTGATGTGGCGAGAGGTCAAGTAGGAGCTGATGATGAAAACAACGTGGCTCGCTGTGGCCGTGGCCGCTCTCATGTCGGCCAGCACGGCATCGGCATCGCGAATCGTCGGTGCGCCGGCGCCATCGCCCGATAGCGTGCGCCGTGCAGCGCCGCCGGGTGCCGCCGCATCGCATGCCGACGACAGCAGCTCGATGCGCGAAGGCATGATCAGCGCCGTCAGCCCGAAGCGGGATCAGGTGCAGATCAATGGCAGCTGGCTCAAGGTGGCCCCCGGCCGCACCCACCTGTTCCGTCGCGGCAGCGGCATCAGGCCAGAAGGCCTCGCGGTCGGCCAGAAGGTGCGATTCACGCTGGCTTCCGGCGGCGATGCGCGGCGCACGACGCTCGGTGCGGTGTATGTGCCCTGACGCACTTCCGCCACGCCACCGCGGCGCCCGGCGGGCCCGGGGGTTCACGCTGATCGAAGTCATGATCGTCGTCGCCGTGGTCGCCATCCTCGCTGCGGTTGCCTTGCCGTCGTACCAGGGCTCGGTGCGCAAGGCGCGTCGCGTCGACGCTCGCGGAGCCCTCACCACGGTGGCCCAACTGCTCGAGCGCTACAACACCCAGAACAACACTTACGCCGGGGCGACCCTCGGCGCCGGTGCGGGTTCGCTGTATCCGGCAGCGAGCGAAAACGGGTACTACACCCTCTCGCTATCCAATGTCGCGGCCAGCACGTTCACGATCACCGCCACGCCAGCGGGCAGCCAGACCCAGGACTCCTGCGGCACCTATTCGCTGACCGAAGCCGCAGTCCGGTCGCCGGCCACGTCGGGCTGCTGGTAGATGCGGATGCTGAACGTTGCCCGTTCGGCGACCGCACTCGCGCTCGCGCTGCTCCTCGTCGCCTGCAACAAGGCCGAGCCGCCCGTCGCCGACGCGGCTCAGGCCCGTCATCCGGAACAAAAGCGCGCACAGAAGAAAGTTCCGCCGCGTGAGCGGATGGAATACGCCGGAGCGGTCGACGGCGAGAACCTCCACGTCGACACCGCAACCACGTCGGCCGCGCAAACGGTCGAAGGTGAAGTGCTGCGTGGCGGCCCACACGGCGAGCTCCGCATCTTCGAGAGCGCGCAGGAGCGCGCCGCGCTGGCCCGCGGCGCGTCGCCCAAATACATGAACGGCCAGTTCCGCTACTACCTGGCCGGCATCTCGATGACACCGGGTCAGGACGGCGGATGTCAGCAACCGCTCTTGACGATGCGCCTCGCCGTTGAAAACCTGCACGGCAAAGCAGCCGCGGCCATCTACGGAACCTTCTCGTTTTCCGAATCACGCAGCGTCGACGGCTCCTCCCAGGCGATGGAGACGATCGGCGACACCTATCACGCCGACATCATCGGACCTTTCTCCGACAAGAACGGCGCAATCGTCTACGTCAATGCGCAGTTGCAGCCGACGAACCCTTCCATGGACGCCGAGCGCTGGAGTCGCATCGTCAACGCCGATCAAGCCCGCCTGCGGGTCTGGTTCAAGCCCGAGGCTTTCTACTACGCCGACGGCACCCAGTACGCATCGGGCTCGGGCAACGGTCCGGCCAGGCGCGAGGTCATGACCTGCGGAGGCACCGAAGGCGGCGTCAAGGTGGCAGGGGTCGGGTGACCGCCGCCTGCCCTACTTCGCGATCGAGAACAGCCGCGCGTTGTTGACGGCGTAGACGGCCCCGTCGGCACCGATGGCCGTGGGCGTGTACGACTCGCCGATGCCGCTGGTGAGCTGAATGCGCTGGGTCAGCTGGTTGGTGACCATGTCCCACCGATACAGGTAGCCGTCTTCGCTGTTGACGAGGATCGACTTCGTCGACGGGTCGACCGCTGCGGTATTGATGCACCACTCCTTCACCGGGCCCGATGTGCCCGACTCGAAGGTGGGCCCGAGCACGGTCAGCACTTCCTTCATGATGGGCCGGCCGGAAATCGGATCGGCCTGGCTCGCGTGCGGATCGATCACCGCCATCCGGTTCGCACCGTCGCCGCTGCCGATGCCTTCGTAGTTGTTGTACTTGGTCATCAGCAGGTAGCTGGAGCTGCCGCTATAGGACGGCACCATCGACGCCGGGACGATGGAAGCGGTGTCGTCCCAACCGAAGCCACCGGGCACCCGGCTCGTAGTCAGCGTCGAATCGAAATGCAGCAGCCAGCCGCGGCCGTTGTGCGAGCCGAAGTTGGACTCGAGCACGCCGTAGAACACGTCGCCGTCGGGGCCCACGGTGGGCGACGACGTACCGTCGTCGCTGACGCGGGCGAGCGTGCCGGCCCCGGGGTCGATCAGGGCCACCTTGTTCCTGACGGCCAGCGTTCTGCTGTCCAGCGCCAGCAGGTAGCCGGTCTGTGTCCAGCCGCCGACGGCGGCGGTGTTGACCGCGACGTAGAGCGTGCTCAGGTCCGTCGACAACGCGGGGGCGCTGTTCATCGCCGCCTTGTCGATGCCGGCGTCACCGGCGGCTGCAGCCGCCGAGACCCAGCTGCCGACGCCGTTGGCGTCGATGCGGGCAATGCCGCTCGTCAGGCCGGCCGGATTACCGGCGTTGGCGATGAACCCGAAAAAGACGTTGCCGTTCGAATCGACGGTGAGCGGCGTGTTGATGAAGACGCTCGCATCGAACGCCGCCGATGCCGCGCTGTACGCACCGGCGCCATAGAACACGACGACCTGGGGCGGGCTGGCGGCCGAATCGGCGTCGTCCCTGACCATCAGCTTTCCGCCGGCGCCCGGGGCATAGAGGCGATCGCCGACGGTCAGTGCCAGGTTGTAGCCGGGTACCCAGTTGTGGGCAGGCAGCACGTAGTCGCTGTCGGCCGACCAGATCAGGCCGCCGTTGCTGCCGGATCGGGCCTCGATACGAAATCCGCTCGTCGCTCCGGTCTTCACCGGCAGGACCACCGTGTTGTGCGACGTCACCACCGGTGAGCCGTAGTGGATGAACAGGGTGCCGTCCGAGCCGCGCTGCGGTGCGAGATCGAGCGGCGTCGACCACGAGATACGGTTCAGGTCCTGGGTGGCGATGGCGCTGAGCGCCGAGTGCTGCACGTCGCGGCCAAAGCCCCACCAGGCGGGCCCGTCCACCGGCGGCCCGGGGGGCACCAGGGGGCCGCCGCCGCCCGCATCGCTGCTGCTGGCGCCTCCACCGCCGCAACCCGCAAGCAGCGAAACGCACGCGAGCGCGGCGAAGAAGGAGAGGCGCTGTCGCCGCCGGGACGGGAGCGAAATCACGAAAGGGATCACAGGGTCGCCTCGCGATGGATATAGAGACACGGCAAATAGTGCCGTCGATTCAGTCAATGTGCGGCGATGATCCGTGGAATCGTCGCCTCGCTAGCAGTTTTAGGGCAAATCGATCTCGGCGCAAGACGCGCCCCGAAGACGAAGCAGAGCATCGCGCCTTCATCGAGCATTCCGCACCGGAGGATCGCGTCTTCGCTTCGTCCTGCGCGAAAACGCGTGATGCGAAACCTGGCGACGAGCCACGGCTTTCGCATCGAAGACGTCGAGCATGAGTCTCTTCGCTACGTCCTCGACCTGTGCTGATCGATGGCCGAGACGTTCCTAGGCGCCGGGGTGACTGACCGCCGACGGGCTCGAGACTCCGATCTCCGTTCCACGGATCAGCAGCACCGGAAGCAGCGCGCTTCGGACCACCTGTTCGGCGTCGCTGCCCAGCAACATCCGCTGCACACCGCGCCGGCCGTGGGTACCGATCACGATCAAGTCTGCATTCCACGCCTTCGCCTCCTCTTCGACCCGTTCATAGAGGCGGCCGCTGAGGCTGTCGAAGAGAGTGACATCGACGGCGATGCCGGCCGCCTCGACCCGGGCCCGGCCTTCTTCGAGGATTTCTCTGCCGGCATCCTTGAGCCGATCGAAGATGTCCGCCGACATCGCGCCGTAGCCCTCGCTCATCAAGAAGGGCATCTCGTCGACCACATGCAGGAGGCGCAGCCGCGCGCCGGTGAGCTTGGCCAGCTTCATCGCTTCTGCCAGTCCGGCATTGGACGTCGGGCTGCCGTCGATCGGCACCAGGATTCGTTCGTACACGTCGATTCTCCGAGGGAGACGCTGGGCGTCGGGGCGACGCCATCGGGACGCACGGCGATGGATCCATTCTGCAGGCGCGCGCAATGAGGGTCGCAAACAGCGTGCATGGGTATTCGCAGGGCGTCTGTGCGCTGTCGCACCGAGACGTTGAAGCGAGCGGGATCGTGGCGTCGGTGCGCACTCCGTACGTTGCCGCATACATGTCAGGTAATGTCAGGTACACAATGACCGACGCTTGCATGTTGACCATCCCGCTCACGTCATGAGACCCGATGCCTTCAGGCGCCATTGCTTCGTGCGCCTTGCCGTGCTGCTGGTGGCGAGCCTGACATTCGCCCCCGCCTTCGCGCAACAGGAAGCCGTGCCGGCCTTCAAGACGGTCGATTCCATCGAAGCACGCGTCCAGGGTTGCGTCACCTGCCACGGTCAGGATGGCCAAGGCACCAACAACGGCTACTTTCCGCGCATCGCCGGCAAGCCAGCGGGATACCTGTACAACCAGCTGGTCGCCTTCCGGAACGGAACCCGGAAGTACCCACCGATGAACTATCTGGTGGCCTACCTGCCGGACCCGTACCTGCACGAGATCGCCGACTACTTCTCCCGGCAGCGGCCGGCCTTTGCCGCAAAGGAAAGGGCCACCGCCGACCGCGCCACGATCGAGCGCGGTCGCACCCTCGTCACGACCGGCGATGCCGCCAGGCAGATTCCTGCCTGCGTGGCCTGTCACGGTGCCGGCCTGACCGGAATGGAGCCCGGCATTCCCGGCCTGGCGGGACTGCGGCCCACCTACATCGCCGCCCAGCTGACGCGCTGGCGTGTCGGCGACAGGAATGCAGCCGAGCCCGACTGCATGAAGCGCATCGCCACGCGCTTGTCGGAAACCGATGTCGGCGCCGTCGCCGCCTGGCTGTCGCTCCAGGATCCGCCCAAGGACGCCTCGCCCGAATCGGCCAATCTGGTTCGCATGCCGCTGGCCTGCGGCAGTCAGCACTGAGCGATGAGACGCAGCGCCCAAGTCAGCATCGTCGTCATCGCGGTCGGGGTCATCGCGGCCGTGATCGCGTGGTTCCTGCTTCGCCCCGGATTCCTGCCGCAGGTCCGCGGCGCACCCGCGGCCAACGCGACGACCCAGGTGATCGATCGCGGCGAATATCTGGCCAGGGCCGGCGATTGCGTGGCCTGCCACACCGAGCCCGGCGGCAAGGAGTTCGCGGGCGGCCGCGCGATGCCGACGCCGTTCGGCAATCTCTACGTGCCCAACATCACGGCCGACGACGAGACCGGCATCGGCCTGTGGAGCGCCGACGACTTCTACCGGATGATGCACACCGGCCTGTCGCGCGACGGAACTCTCATGTACCCGGCGATGCCCTTCGCTTCGTACACGAAGGTGACTCGCGCCGACAGCGACGCGATCTTCTCGTACCTGTTGTCGGTGGCGCCAGTGCACCAGAAGAATCGGCCGCACGAGCTTCGTTTCCCCTACAACAACCGCGACCTCCTGCTCGGCTGGCGCGCGCTCTACTTCACCGAGGGCGAGTTCGTCGCCGATCCGAAGCAATCGAGCCAATGGAATCGCGGCGCCTACCTGGTGCAGGGGCTCGGCCACTGCGCGATGTGCCACACGGCGATCAACGCCCTGGGCGGATCGAGCGAGTCGAAAGCGTTCGAGGGCGGGATGATTCCCAACCAGCATTGGTACGCGCCGTCGCTGACGTCGAATCGCGAGGCCGGCCTGGGCGACTGGAGCATCAAGGACATCAGCGATCTGCTTCAGGTGGGCGTCTCGCACCGGGCGACGGTCTACGGCCCGATGGCCGAGGTCGTCTACGACAGCCTGCAACACCTCTCCGATGCAGACGCCGAAGCCATGGCGGTCTATCTCAAGGCATTGCCGCAACGCAATTCGGAACCGGCGCCCTCGAGCAGTGCCCGCCTCGTCGACCCGACCGTCATGGAGCTCGGGCGCAACATCTACGTCAAGCAGTGCGCGGTCTGTCACGGCGACGAGGGCAACGGTCAGCCGCCCTTCTACCCGCCGCTGGCGGCGAACCGCTCGATCGTCATGGCGTCGCCCGTCAACTCGATCCGGATGGTGCTCAACGGCGGCTACCCGCCGGGCACGGCGAAGAACCCGCGCCCGCACGGCATGCCGCCGTTCGCGCACATCCTGAACGACGCCGAGGTCGCGGCAACCGTGACCTACATCCGCGTGGCCTGGAACAACACCGGAACGCCGGTGACGGCGGCACAGGCGAACGACCTGCGCAAGGTAGTGCCCGAATGAAGGAAGGCGAATCATGACGACACCCGAGCCGACCGAGCCCATCGACAGCGCCGACGACGCAGCGGTCGATGCGATCGTCGCGCGTGGCCCGGCCGGAGCCTTCGCGGTGGCCGGCGTCGCGACCGCGCTGGTCGTGGCCATGTTCTTCGCCTT
>JBDTIO010000287.1:0-3183 GCA_039936375.1 Caldimonas sp.
CGTGGTAGCTCTGCGCATTCTTCTTGTCGAACTCGTAGTGGTCGGGGCCGTGAGACACCACCTGGCCGACATAGACACGACTCTGCTGCATGCGCTCGGAGGCGACGGCGACTGTGGCGTCCACCTCCGCGGCTGCAACTCCACGCTCCGTCAAGAAACTGCGCAAGGGACCGGCGATCGGCTTGTCCGTCGCCTGCGCGGGCGGTTGCTTCGGGCTTGCAGTTTCCGGTGAACGTCGGGCAACCGAGGGCTCGGCTGCTGCCCGCTCATGAACTGGGTCACGCCACGTGCCGGGACGTCGGGTGGGGTGAGGCGGCAGGGTCTGCGTCGGGCTCTTCACCTCATCGCGATTGAGGCGCGCTCGTTCATCATTCACAGCGGCCCGATCGCCCTGGGTGGGCTCATAGCCAACTGCTTTAATGCCGCGTGCGGTGGCGGCAATCCAGGCTTGGCGCTGAAACTCCTCAGAGCCCTTGATTCGAATGGTTTCCCAGCCACGCTCCTGAGCCCGATCGAGCATCGCCTTGACGACGGCCGGCGTGTCCACGCTGGTCTGCATGCTCAGCCAGCGCTCCTTGAACGCAACCTTGCCGGGCTGGTCACGAAAGTGATAGTCGCGCCCCCTGCCAAACCGGCTCACGACGTTGAAGCGGTCCTCAAGTGGAGGCTCGCTGCGCAGCCGCTTGGCGGCGTCCAGATCGGGCTCGCGCTGGGCCACACGCTCGATCGTGTTGATGACTGCCTGTTGCGGGTCAGCGCGCTCGACCGTGTTGACGCCCTCTTGTCGTTGTGCCGTGCGGTTGGTCGTGTCGACTGCTGTGACAGCCGGGGCTACGGATGAAATCTCCGGTGCTTTGCGGTCTTCCTTCGCGGCAACCTTTTGCTGCTCCTGCGCGAAGGCAAGTGCGACCACCTCGGCCGTGTAGGGATCCTGCCTGGCAAGCTCTGTCTTGTACGTCGCCCGATCCTGGGCGTTGTGTCCCATCGCAACGGCCGCGGCGTGCCGCTCGGCGGGTGTGTCGATGCGGTGCAGCGCCACCACGTCTTGCTGGACGACCTCGCGCGCTGTGCGTTCATCGAGCGCGTTGCGAGGCACGGTGAGCATCTCGTCGTTGCGACGCTCGATGTCTTTGCGACCGGCCACATCGGCAGGGTCGGGTTCTTTGAGCTTGGCTTCGGCGGTGTTCAAGGTGCGCTGGCCGGCGTCGATCGCGCTGACACCAGCGATGGTTTGAGCGCCAAGCTGAACAGCAGGGCCGCCGACGCCGGTAGTCATCGCCACGCTGGCCGCTGCACTGGCGACGTCGAGGGCCTTGACCTCCTTGCCTTGGACCAAATCCGAGGCGATCTTGGCCGCGTCTGCCACGATGGCTTGCACAAGCGTCGTTGCGGCCGGTCCGCCGACCTTGGCGAGCTGAGCAACGTGTGCAGTGCCGATAGCCATGTCGCGCGATGTCAGCCGCTCATCCGTACCGCGGGCGGGCGCTTCAGCCGTTACCGAAGGCACGACGACAACAGACGGCGCCGACTCCCCAGCAGCGACGCGCGGTGCACGTTCGGAGGATGGATCGCTCGGCGCCATCCTTTTCAGACGCTCGGCCTGCCACGCAGCGAATTCGGCCTGCCCTTCCTCGGTTCCGCGCGACGGGATACCGAGCGTCGCGCGAACGTTGACGATGAAGCCGGTCTGTTCCTCAACGGCAACCTTGTCCAGCTTGCTGGCGGCGTTGAGTTCTACCCTGGCCTGGCCGGCTGTCAATCCTTTAGCGAAGGCTTCCTCGATCTGAGCCGTGACGCCCATCCGGTCACCCCGGTCGCGGTCTGCCTGCGCGTTTTGATTGAGCCATCCGTTGGGGTCGCCCACGGACTGACCCGGCAACGTAGACGCCGGCGCCGCAGTCCTCGCTACGTCTATCGTCGGCTCGGCCATGATCTGTTTGATTCCTTTCGGGCGTTCGGCAGCAATTTCCGCCTCGGCCGAAGCGTGAGGTGCCATGCGATTGAGCGCGGGCGCGAGCGGGACGGGCCACGGCACCTGATGATCCTGAGCAGCTCGAGACACCGCCGACTCCACCTGGGTCCTGACTGCGCCGAGTCCTTCTTTCATGTGAAGGTCGTTGAAATCGGACAATTTGCCCGGCTCTTGGAACGTAGGAAATGCGACGCCCACGCCGTGCTTGCGACCGGCAGCCGTTGCCTTGTCGTAGCCGACGTTGGGTTGCTGGCCTATATCGTCGTCGCCCATGATGACGACGGGACTCGTGGGGTAACGCTGCTTGATGGCGCCCACAACGGCGTCGAGGTTTCCGGCGTCGAATGCCACCGCGACCGTCTTGCCGGTTGCTTGGTGCAGGCTCGCACCGGTGGCGTATCCCTCGGCGACCATAACCGTGGTGCCCGGCGTGATCTCGCCGATCACGTGCATGTTCCCGGCCTTGCGGCCGCCACGCTCGAACATCTTTGGGGCGCCCTTGTCAGGAGGGATGGACTGCAGCGACCACAGCTTGCCTTGCACGTCTCTAACCGGCACAACAAGGCGCTCGCCGTCGAACTTGACGCCGTGTGCCTCCACACCCTTTCGGATTAGATAGGCGTTGTGGCCAGCGGGTGGTACGTCAGAGAGCCTGTCCCACCGGGCGCCGACGCGCTCGGCGGTATCGCTTTGCTGCACGGAGAGCTCGGCCGCGCGCTGGGCTCTTGCGCGTTGCATCTGAGCGATGGACTCGGCGCGCTCGGAAGCCGTCAACTGGACATCACTGGCGCTCCAGTTCTCCTTGTGGCCAGTCTTGAAATTCTCAATGTACCCGCTGGGCTTGCCGTCCAGATGACCCACGTAGGAGCCATCTCGAGTGCCTGGCTTTGCGCCCTCCACCCGTACGCGATGCAGGTGCCCGTCCATGACTGGGCCGTCATCGACGATGAGTCCCGCCGACTTCAGGGCAACTGCGAATTCGCCCCTTGGATCTTGGTATTCGGCAGTCACCATGGCTTGCTCCGCTGGCTTACAGAGTGCTGGCGGCGGTTGCCTGCGGCGGCAGTCCACGCGAAGACGCGACCCACTGGAACTCAGGCTTGGCCTGATACAGCTCGATCTCGACCCGACGGCTGGCCTGGCGGTCGGCCAGCGTGCTCCCGATCAGATCGCCGGCGCCTTGCCAGGACAACCGGATGCCCTCGGGAGGG
>JBDTIO010000288.1:0-5963 GCA_039936375.1 Caldimonas sp.
CGGCCGGTTCGACGCCGGGCTCATCGAACACCGCTTGCTCGATGGCGCTCCCCGCGTCTGCGTCTTCGACCGTTACCGACAAGGCACCCCATTCTTCGGCCAGCCGGTCCGACACAGTCTCCACGGCCGCAGCCGGTAAGAGCAGCGTGAGCGCGTGCATCGCCCGAGCGTCAGCGCTTGTGCTGATCTAGCCAGCCTTCCAGATAGTGGATGTTGGTTCCGCCTTCAATGAACTTGGCGTCCACCATCAACTCGCGATGCAAGGGAATGTTGGTCTGGATACCTTCGATGACGGTTTCCGAAAGCGCCGTGCGCATGCGTGCCAGCGCCTGCTCGCGGGTATCGCCGTGGACGATGATCTTGCCGATCATCGAGTCGTAGTTGGGTGGAACGACGTAGTTGGTATAGGCGTGCGAATCGACTCGCACACCGGGGCCGCCGGGCGGGTGCCACATCGTGATGCGACCGGGCGACGGCGTGAATTTGTACGGATCCTCGGCATTGATCCGGCATTCGATGGCGTGGCCCCGGCATTGCACATTGCGCTGCTGCAGCTGCAATTTCTCTCCGGCGGCGATGCGCAACTGCATCTGGACGATGTCGATGCCGGTCACCCACTCGGTCACCGGGTGTTCGACCTGCACGCGCGTGTTCATCTCGATGAAGAAGAACTCGCCGTTCTCGAACAGGAACTCGAACGTGCCGGCGCCTCGGTAGCCGATCCGCTTGCAGGCCGCGACACAGCGCTCGCCGATCTTTTCGATCGCGCGCCGCGGGATGCCGGGTGCCGGCGCTTCCTCGATGATCTTCTGGTGGCGGCGCTGCATCGAGCAATCGCGCTCGCCCAGCCAAAGCACGTTCTTGTGCTGATCGGCCAGAACCTGGATCTCGATGTGCCGCGGGTTCTCGAGGAACTTCTCCATGTAGACGGCCGGATTGCCGAAGGCCGCGCCGGCCTCGGCCCGCGTCGTCTGCACCGCCGAGACGAGCGCCGCCTCGGTGTGCACGACCCGCATGCCACGACCGCCCCCGCCGCCTGCCGCCTTGATGATCACCGGGTAGCCGATCGCCCGCGCCGCGCGGATCGATTCCTTCGGATCGTCGGGGAGGGCTCCTTCGGAGCCCGGCACGCACGGCACCCCTGACTTGATCATTGCCTGCTTGGCAGAGACCTTGTCGCCCATGATGCGGATCGCCTCGGGCGTCGGCCCGATGAAGACAAAGCCGCTGCGCTCGACGCGTTCGGCGAAATCGGCGTTCTCGGCGAGAAAACCGTAACCGGGATGGATCGCTTCGGCGTCGGTCACCTCCGCTGTCGCAATGATCGCCGGCATGTTGAGGTAACTTTGCGACGAGGGCGCCGGGCCGATGCAGACCGCCTCGTCGGCGAGCTTGACATACTTGGCGTCGCGGTCGGCCTCCGAGTAGACGACGACCGACTTGACCCCGAGCTCGCGGCAAGCGCGCTGGATCCGCAAGGCGATCTCGCCACGATTGGCGATCAATATTTTCTTGAACATCGCCGAGGTCAGGAGCGAGGCGCGGCGGCCGATCGGCTCGCCCTCGACCAGGGCATCGCCGGCGCACTCATTCGATGATGAACAGGGGTTGGCCGAATTCGACGGCTTCGCCGTTTTCGCAGAGGATCTCCCGGATCGTGCCAGCCGAGTCGGCCTCGATCTCGTTCATGATCTTCATGGCTTCGATAATGCAGATCGGCTCACCGAGCTTCACGGCACTTCCCACTTCGACGAAGGCGTCCGTTCCCGGACTGGCGGAACGATAGAACGTTCCAACCATCGGCGACTTGACGACGTTCCCCGTCGGCGGAGTGGGTTCGGAATGAGTTTCCAGGTGCATTCCGGCTGCCGCAAGAGGAGCTGTCGCCTGAACCCCATGCGACTGCGCAGCCACGCCTGCAGGCGGGGGCGAGAATACGCCGGCCTTGACGATGCGTACCTTGCCGTCGGCTTCGGCGATCTCGAGCTCGGAAATGTTCGATTCCGAAACCAGGTCGATCAGCGTTTTCAGTTTTCTCAGATCCATCGACGGCCACCTCGGGCGCGATTGGCAAGTACAGCTGACGAGACTTTACGCGATTTATTGAACATTGCCAGCTGTTGACACCAAGAAACGAGGAAATCGCGTGAGAGACCTGCTGCCTCTAAGCCCCGGACCGCTTCGCCCAAGCTTCCAGAAGGCCAGCGTCAAGCGCGCCGAGCTTGCGCTGCGCGACCTCGCCATTGGCATCGAACACGACGGTAAACGGCAACGCGCCTAAGCTGTTGCCGAGGCTGCGCGACAAGTCAAGGCCATCAGCCCCGGCGAGGGCCACGGGCAGCGACAGGGCGCGCTCGGCAAGAAAACGGCGCACTGGATCGGCCGAGTCGACGGCCAGGGCCAGGACGTTCCAGCCGCGACTCGGCGCACTCCGGGCGAACGCATCGAGCAAAGGCATTTCAGTGGCGCAGGGCGCACACCACGTTGCCCAGAAGTTGACGAGAAACGCCTTGCCGCGAAAGCGAGCCATCGGTATCGACACGCCGTCGACGCTCAGGAACGACAGCGACCAGATGTCGACGGGGCCGGCCGTCTGGGCGTCAACACCCGAGCGCCGCGATCGCCAGAGCGCGGTCGAAGCCCCCGCGACGATCCCGATCCCGGCCGCGGCGCCGACCATGAGCGCGCGCCGTTTCATGGCGTGGCTCGCAATGCCTGAAGCGCCGCAAGATCGCCGCGTCGGCTCCCGCCGCGGCGATCGACACGCAGGGCGCCACGCAAGTCGTCGTAGTCGAGCACGGTGAGGGCGACATGGACGACGCCGCCGAGGTCGGCGCTTCGAATGAAGATGTTGAGCACGTCGAACACGCGGCCACGAGGCCCGTCGGCACTGGACACTTCGTGGTCGATGCGCATGTCGATCAGCGCCAGTTCCGCCGCTTTCGAGTCGTCGCAGTAGAGATCGATGTGGATGCTGCTTCGCCGCGTCGCGGTGCCGCGCCAGACAGCGCCCGTCAGGAAAGGCCGAAATGCGGCCAGGCGCTCCATCCAGCTGGCTGCAACAGCGCGCAAGGCCACCAGTTCGGCCGGCTGTGAGTCGGCGTGAAAAAGACCGATATAGCTGCGAACCTCATCTTCGACCACGTCGTTGTCAGGTAGCTCGACGGTGCGCCGGCCGACCCGGAAATCGCGCGCCGCCCGTCGTTTGGCGGCGCCGTATTCGAGGCCTTCCTCGACGATCAGGCGAGCCGCGGCGACGGCGATTTCCGCGGTGAGCGTTCCGGACATCGCCTCATTCTAGAGAGCGGCGACCGGATCGCCGGTCAGGGCAATTCGACGGCACCTGTGCGCGCCGCCACGGTCGCGGCGCGGCCCAGGACGTAAGGCGAGCCGATCCGCTTTTCGAAGCGCTTCGGAGCCGGCAGCATGACCGCGAGCTGCGCCGCCTGCGACACCGAGAGGGAGGCTGCGCCAAGGTGAAAGTAGCGTCGCGACGCTGCTTCTGCGCCGAACACACCTTCGCCCCATTCAACGCTGTTGAGGTAGATCTCGAGGATCCGGCGCTTGCCCAGCAAGGCCTCGAGCTCCCATGTCAGAACGAGCTCCTGCGCCTTGCGAGGTAGGCTGCGCTCGCTGCCGAGGAAGAGATTCTTCGCCAGTTGCTGCGAGATCGTCGAGCCGCCGACGACTTTCGCACTGCGGGCCGGCGGGGCTGGCCGGCCACGCGCCGCGTCCAGCTTGGCCGTGCGTTCGTTGGCGCGATCGACCGCTGCTTCGGCACGTTGGTTGCGTTCCCAGGCCTTCTCCAGAGCGTCCCATTCGACGCCGCTGTGCTCGGTGAAGGCGGCGTCTTCGGAAGCGATGACCGCGCGCTTCAGGTTCACCGAAAGGGCGCCGTAGTGGACCCAGGTTTGTTGCCAGACGAGCGGTCGTGGCGCGACGGCAAGGCGCCACGCTTCCGATCGCTGAAAAGCGGTCGATTGCGGATCGACGACCGTCATCAACGCCACGCGCAGCACGAAATAGACCTGCAGCGAAAGTGCGGCAATGCAGAACAGCACCGCCAGCCGGCCCAATGAGGCGCGCCGCGCTGTGCTCATTCCGCGTCGAGACGTCGGCGCAGCGTTGCCAGCACGCCGTCTGTTCGAGGCCGTACGCCGCGCCAGAAAAAGAAGGCCTCGGCCGCCTGCTCGACCAGCATGCCGAGCCCGTCGCGCGCGGTCGCGCCGTGGCCCTCGGCCCAGGTGACGAAGGCGCGAGCGGGCGGCCCGTACATCATGTCGATGGCCAGCGTGCCGGGCCGCAACACCGCAGCAGAGACTGGAATCGAGGGGCCCGCGACACTGCTCGAGCTGGCATTGATGACGATGTCGAAGCCCTCCCCGCAGGCATCGAGGTTGCATGCATGCAATATGGTCTTCGATCCGTTCGATGGGTCTGTCCTGTGACGGGCCACCAGTGCCTGCGCGCGCGCCACGGTCCGGTTGGCGACGACGATTTCCCGAGCGCCGGCGGCGAGCAGCGGTCCGATGGCGCCGGCCGCGCCCCCACCGGCGCCGATCAGCAGCACCCGTGCTCCGACCAACGCCATGCCGGCGTTTTGCTCGATGTCGCACAACAACCCGATGCCATCGGTGTTGTCGCCGCGCCAGCCACTACCTTGGAACAGAAGTGTGTTGCAGGCGCCCGCCAGCAGAGCGCGTGCCGTCGATGCCGTCGCCAAGTGGAACGCGGCGAACTTGAAAGGCATCGTCACGTTGCAGCCACGGCCACCGCTCTCTGCGAATTCTTTCACCGCGGCGGCGAAACCATCGAGCGGACACAACCGGCGCTCGTAGATGATCGGCTCACCGGTCTGACGCGCGAATTCGCGGTGGATGAAGGGTGATTGGCTGTGCTCGACCGGATGGCCGACGACGGCGTAGCGGTCCGTTCCCGCCCCTGCGTCCGCCGAGGAGGCGTGCGCTGGTTCCGAGGCCTCCCCGTGACTCATGGCGACGCGCTCAAAGTCGTCTCGAGATTCTCGTCGCGAGTGAACTTGAAGCGCGAGGTGATCACGAGCTGATCGGCGTTCTTGCGCATGGCGAGGTTGAAGCGACCATACGGCGCGGCTGCATTGACGATCGCGACGGCACGTCGGTCCAGTACTTTCGAGCCCGAGCCTCGGACCACCTCGGTTTCGACGACCCGACCTTCGGCGTCGACCGTGACATTCATGGTCAGCTCGCCATAGAGCTTTTTGCCCTGGTTCTCCGGAAAATTGCGCGTCCCCCGCTCTTCGATCTTGCGCCGCAACTGATCGTAGTAGAGCGCGTAGACCGCCTCGTGAGTGGCCGGGCTGATGTAGCGCTTTTTCGGCCTCGCGTTTTCCTCGTTGATGCGCTTTTCGATCTCGGCCAGCACCTCGATGAGCTGCCGGCGCCGGTCTTCCTGCGCACGTTCTTCGGGTGTCCCCTGATCGCGCAAGGGCTCGGTGGCCGGCAGCAGGGCAAGCTCGCGGCGTACTTGGGTCAGCAACTGTTGCTGCGTCAACTGCATCTGCTCGATCTGCTTGCGTGTCTCTTCATTGGCATCGCCGAGCTCGGTGAGCGCCGAGGGCGGCAGCGGCGATGTCGCGCGCCCGGCTGCAGCCTCGCCCCCACCGGCGAGGCTCGCCTGGGCGATCGCTTGTGCTTTTTCCGGTGCTTCGCCGGAGCGCGAGTTGACGAGGATGACCTCGAGCGGCGTGTCTTCGAAGATTCGATTGAAGCCGACTGGATCGACGATGCGCACGGCGAGCAGCACGCCGTGCACGCCGATCGATGCGATCAGCGCGAACTGCAGCGTCGAAAGGCGCCCCGCCATCGCTAGGGCCTGTTCACGCGATGGAGGGTTCGGCGAGCGGTGGCGCGTCGCTGCCGGCGTCGCCCTCGGCGACGTCGACGGCGATGGCGAGCGGTCCGGCGGCTTCTTCGTCGTCGCCC
>JBDTIO010000289.1:0-7185 GCA_039936375.1 Caldimonas sp.
CATGGCCAGCGGATAGCGCTGGACGCGCGCCTTGTCGGGCACCGTCTCGGAGCCGGGAATCTCGATGCAGCGGCCGGTCGCGTCGAACAGCAGGCCGTGATAGCCGCAGCGCACGCAGTCGCCCTCCTTGCGCCCTTTCGAGAGCGGCGCCAGGCGATGGCAGCAACGGTCGCGCAACGCGACGATCTCGCCGCTGCCGGTGCGATAGAGCAGGATCGCTTCGCCGAGCACGGTGCGCGTAAACAGCGCGTCGACCGGCACTTCGTGATCCCAGGCGATGACATACCAGCAGTTGCGGACGAACATGGCGGCTCCCGAGGCGCGCAGCGAGCATAGACGGGAGCGAAAACCTGCGAACCTCGGGACTCTCCCGAAGACAGCCGCGCCCGCGGCGGCGACGATGCGCGACTGCCAAGAAGGAAACCGCATGATCGCTTCGACCCGTCCCGCTCGCTTCGTCCTGGGCGCTGCGCTCGCCGCTGCCGCGCTTGCCCTGACCGCGCCGCTGGCGCTCGCCGACATCCACATCGGCGTCATCCTCTCGACGACCGGGCCCGGCGCCTCGCTCGGCATTCCCGAGGAGCAGACCATCCGCATGTGGCCGGCCGAGATGGCCGGCGAGAAAGTGCGTTTCACGATTCTCAACGACGCGACAGACACCAGCACGGCGGCGAAGAACGCGGCCAAGCTGATCAACGAAGACAAGGTCGACCTCATCATCGGCTCGTCGGTCACGCCGACCTCGCTCGTCGTCGTCGAGTCGGCCGGCCAGGCGCAGGTGCCGGTGATTTCGCTCGCCGGCGGCGGCGCCATCGTGCTGCCCCAGGACGGGCCGCGCAAATGGGCATTCAAGCTGTCGCCGACCGAGCAATTGCAAAGCGGCCTCGTCCTCGATCACGTGCTCAAGGCCAAAGGCAAGACGATGGCGACGATCGGCTTCGCGAACAGCTACGGCGAAGGTTTCCTGAAGGCGTTCGAGCCGGTGGCGCAAGCCAGGGGCGTGAAGATCGTTGCCAGCGAGCGCTACAACCCGACCGACCAGAGCGTCACCGCACAGGTCCTGAAGCTGCTCGCCGCCAACCCCGACGGCGTCTACATCTTCGCCTCGGGCACGCAGGGCGCGCTGCCACAGATCGAGCTGGCGCGGCGCGGCTACAAGGGGCCGGTCTATCAGACCCAAGGTGTTGCCAACAACGACTTCCTGCGCGTCGGCGGCAAGGATCTGGAGGGCGGCTACATGACGGTGGCGCCGGCGCTCGTGCCCGAGCAATTGGCCGATTCGAATCCGATCAAGAAAGTCGCGGCCGACTACGTGCAGCGCTACGAGGCGAAGTACGGCGCTGGCTCGCGATCGCTGTTTGGCGCCACCGCCTGGGACGCGCTGCTGATCGCCCAGCAGGCATCGCGCGAAGCGCTGAAGAAGGGCAAGCCGGGGACGCCGGAATTTCGCGCCGCGCTGCGCGATGCGATCGAAGGCCTGCACGATTTCGTCGGCGCCGAAGGCGTCTACAACATGAGCGCGTCCGACCACAACGGCGTCGACTCGCGCAGCCAGGTGATGGTGCGGATCGAGAACGGGAACTGGAAGGTGGTGCCGTGACGCAGCTGCGAGTCAGAGCTTCGGGATGCGCAGCGTCTTGCTGACCATGAGCGTTCCGGAGAGCGCGAACAGCAGGACCAGCGGGTGCAATGCGGCGCCGCCGATGAGCCAGACGCTGCCGTAGATCGATGCGCCGATGCGCCCCTGCCACGCCGCGAACGCAAGTACCGCGCTAAGCAGCACGCTGGTCGGAATGGGTGTGCCTTCGAAGTAGGCGACCTTGTCGCCGCCGTCCGAAAGGCTTTCCGCGGTGACGTTGTAGCGAGCCAGGCGCGAGACGCCGCAGCAGACGAAGTAGAGCAGCACGAGCGCATCCCAGGCGCCCATGAGGCCCGAGGCGAAGGCCAGCGCGGCGGGCGCGACGCCGAACGAGATCACGTCGGCCAGCGAATCGAGCTCGCGGCCGAGCGCCGACGAAGTGTGGCGCCAGCGGGCGATGCGGCCATCGAGCACGTCGAAGACAAGCGCGGCCGGCGCGAAGGCCGCGCCGACGAGCAGGTCGCCGGTGTCTTTCGTCACGAGAAAGCGCATCGCCATCAGCACGCCGGCGACGCCGCACGCGGCGTTGGCGAGCGTGAAGGCGTCGGCCAGGTGAAATTCGCGCAGCATCGAGAAATGTCGCGGCGGTGGTCGTTGTGCTGTGCTCATCGGCCTCCTTCGATCGCAGTGTCAAACAAGCGAAGGGCCTTGTCTGCCGGCGTTTTCCCACAGCGCGACGCGCCGTTTGCGTCTCGTCATGCGCCGCGTCGCAGGCTCCACTCCTTGTTCGAGCCGCGTCAGCGCGCCGGCCAACAAGGAGCCAGAGATGAGCACATCGAATCAACCATCGTCCGCCGCGGCGAACCAGCGCGAGGCGCTGAGATCTTCGGAGAAGAAGGCCAGCGAGAAACAGCCGGGCAGCTTCAAGGAAAAGGCGACCGACGAGAAGATCGTCGAGATCCCGCCCGCCGGCCCCGGCGCCAAGCCGATCCGAGGCCTCGATTCGAAATAGACCCGCGCCGCGCTACTGTTCTTCCGACCAGGCGTAGCCGTCGCGCGCCACCAGTGCGCTCGCCGCGGCCGGCCCCCAGGTGCCGGCCATGTAGGGCCGGGGGCCCGCTTCGTCGGCCTGCCACGACTCCAGAATCGGCTCGACCCAGCGCCACGCCTCTTCCTGCTCGTCGCTGCGCACGAACAGGTTGAGGCGGCCGGCGATGACGTCGAGCAGCAGCCGCTCGTAGGCGCCGACGCGGTTTTCGGCGAAAGCCTTGTCGAAGTCGAGATCGAGCGACACCGGCGACAGCGCTTCAGACTGCCCGGTGCCTTTGGCCGCGAGCAGGTGCAATTGGAGACCGTCTTCCGGCTGCAGGTTGATGACGAGCTTGTTCGGCTGGTTCACGCCCGGAAAGATGCTGTGCGGCGTCGGCCGGAAGTTGACGACGATCTGCGCGTCGCGCGCCGCCAGGCGCTTGCCGGTGCGCAGGTAGAACGGCACCGAGGCCCAGCGCCAGTTGCGCACCTCGGTGCGTAGGGCCACGAAGGTTTCGGTGCGGCTAGCCGCCGAAACCTTTTCTTCCTCGAAATAGCCCACGACCTTCTTGCCGTCGACGTTGCCGGCGCGGTACTGGCCGCGCACGACGTCGCGGGCAACGCTTTCGGTCGTGAACGGCTTGAGCGAGCGCAGCACCTTGAGCTTCTCGTCGCGGATGGCGTCGGCGTCGATGCGCGACGGCGGCTCCATCGCCACCATCGTCAGCAGCTGCAGTGCATGGTTCTGGATCATGTCGCGCAGCGCGCCGGTGCGGCTGTAGAAATCGCCGCGCGTGCCGACGCCGATCGATTCGGCCAGCGTGATCTGGATGTTGGCGATCGACTCGCGCCGCCAGAGCGGCTCGAACAAGGCATTGCCGAAGCGCAGCGCCATCAGGTTCTGCACCGACGGCTTGCCGAGGTAGTGGTCGATGCGAAACGCCTGCTCTTCGCGAAACACCGAGCGGACCACGCGATTGATCACCTGCGCGCTGGCGAGGTCACGGCCGAGCGGCTTTTCGAGGACGACGCGAACCTTGTCGCCGTTCAGTCCCGCGGCGCCGAGCTGGGCGCAGACCGTCGGGAACAGATCGGGGCTGGTGGCCAGGTACATGACGACCACGTCGGCCGCGCCGCCAGGCCGCGCCGCCAGCCAGGCCTTGATCTCGGCGTAGTCGGCCGGCTGCGACAAGTCGAGCCGCAGGTAGCACAGCATCTCGCCGAAGCGGCCGAACTCATCCTCGCTCGGCCGCTTGGCGCCCTCGACTTCCTGGAAGCGATCCTTCAGCCAGCCGCGATACGCCTCGTCGCTCAGCACCTGCCGCGACACCGCGAGGATGCGGCCTCCCGCAGGCAGCTTGCCGTGGCGATAGGCCTGGAACAGGGCGGGCATGAGCTTGCGCCAGGCAAGGTCGCCGGTGCCACCGATGATCACGAGATCGAAAGACATGAAGGAGTTCAGAGCAGTGGTGGTCAACGTGGATAGGGTGGCCGCCGGCCGCCGACGCGACGCACCGATGAGACGCGGTCGTTCATGCCCATCGCGCTGAGCGATCCATAGCGGCCCGGTCGCAGCACCACGCAGCGGCCGCCGAAGCCAGCGTTGTCGCAGAGCTCCCAGCGACCCGAGCGCACGATCACCGACGACGCACGATCGTTGAAGCCGAAGCGCGCGAAGTTGCCGACGGAACGATCGCTGGTGAACGAACGGCCACGAAAGCCGTCGTGCTCGAAGAAGGTCACCTGCGCGGAGGCTGCCATTGCCGTGGCGACGAGGGCGAAGCCGATGAAGAGTCTCGATGGGTTTTGCATGGTCTCGATGTCTCCGCTGTCATGTCTGCCGGCACGCTGACGGAAAGCGCCGGTGAGGCTCGATTATCTTGAGTTTTCATTCTTGATCGACGAGGCGCCATGACCCTTCCAAGCCGACAAGGCCGCGCCATTCCGTTCGTTGCAGGCGCGCCCGGGTGCGTTCGTCATCGCCAATCCGTGGGGGCGCCGGCTCGGCCAGGCTGCTCGTCGGCCTCGCCAGCGGCAACGCAACGCATCGCGCCGGAGCGTACGCTCGTGCTCGTCTGACTCGGCGTCGCTCGGCCGGGTTCTATTCGCGCTTTGCGTCGACGAGAAGGAAGGCGGCGCCGCCGGCCGCGAGCGCGAGCAGCGCGCCGGCCAGCGCGGCGGCGTGGAACCGGGCCGTGAACTCGACGCTCGCCGAGCCGGTGGCGAGAACGAAGCCGAGGGTCGCCGTGGCCAACAGGCCGGCGACGCGGGCCACCGCGTTGTTGACGCCGGACGCGGAGCCGACGTGCGCTGCATCCACGGCCCCCGTCACGGCCGCCGTGAGCGGCGCCACGCTGAGCGTCAGGCCACAAGCGATCAAGGCGAGCGCCGGCAGCACGTCGGCCAGATAGGCATGCGCATCGGCGCCGATGCGCATGAAGAAGGCGAAGCCGGCGGCAACGATGCAGGGCCCGATGGTCAGCAGCCGCCGCGCCCCGGTGCGCTCGGCAAGCCGCCCGGCGGCGCGCGAGCCGAGCCCCATCACGATCGGCAACGGCAGCAGCGATGCGCCGGCCGCAGCCGCCGAATAACCGCCGTTGTCGATCAGCGCGTATGGCAGGAGCACGAGCATGCCGCCGAGTGCCGCGTAGAGAAAGAGCGTGAGCAGCGTGACGCCGACGAAGGTCTTCGTGCCGAACAGCGCGAGCGGCAGCATCGCCTTGGCGCCGAGCTTCGCCTCGAGGCCGACGAAGACGAGCAGCAGCAGCCCGCGCGACACGAGCGCGGTCGTCGCCGTCGTCACGCTGGTCATCGTCGACGCGGCGGTGGCCGTCGATCCTGCAGCGACGGTACCCTGACCGGCCAGGACGGTGAGGCCGACGGTCAAGAGCGCCAGTCCGGCGGTTGCGAGTAAGGCGCCGCCGACGTCGAGCGGTGCCGGATCGCCGGTCCGGCTCTCGCTGACGTATCGCCACGCCAGCACGGCCGCGGCGATCGCGATCGGTACGTTGATGACGAAGATCGAGCGCCAGCCGACGACATCGATCAGCCAGCCGCCGAGGAGCGGGCCGATCGCGCCGGTGATGGCGCCAGCCGCGGCCCACGTGCCGACAGCGCGGCTGCGTGCCTCGCCGCTGAAGGCGGCGCCGAGCAGAGCCAGGCTCGCCGGCATCAGGAACGCCGCGCCCAACCCTTGGGCAACGCGCGCGACGAGAAGCAGCGCGAAGCTCGGGGCCAGGGCGCAACCGATAGAGGCGAGCACGAAGACGAGCATGCCGGCGAGGAAGGTGCGCTTCCTGCCCCAGCGGTCGCCGGCGACGCCGCCGAACAGCACGAGGGCGCCGAGCGGCAACAGATAGGCGTTGATCAGCCACGAGATCGACGCGCCGCTGGCGCCGAGGCTCTGCTCGATCGCGGGCAGGCCGACGTTGACCACCGAGCCGTCAATGAAAGCGAGGCTCGAGCCGAGGATGGTCGCGGCGAGGGTGCCGGTCGGGTGCGCAGGGCGCGTGGCGGTCGTCACCGCGACGGCGGTCGCGACGCCGCGGTCGCACGGCCCCACGGTGGTGGCCGTCACGACGAGTCAGGTCAAAGCGCGCCGATCCGGCGTTGGGCCGCCCTCACGCTCGCGCCCCTTGGGGCGCAGCGCAGGGGTGAGAGCGGCAGGCGAGGCAGCCTCACGAGCTGAGGCCGCGGATCGCGCCGTACGAGGCGTCGACAGCCTGCGCGACGATCTTGTCTTTCCACTCGTCGGTGTCGGTATAGAAGGCGTCGCGAACCTGCTGCTTGATGTCATGCCGCGTCGCGTCGTCGGCCTCGGGGTGGTTTTCGAGCCACTGATCGGCGCGCAGCGACTTCATCACGTCGGTCTGCGGCAGGGTGCCGTACTCGAGGGCCATGCCGGTGTACTCGGCCTGCGCGCACTCGTCGTAGGCTGCCATCCACATCATGCCGGTGAGCAGCGCCGAGGTCGACGAGCCGTCGTAGATCGAGGTCACGTCCCCCCACCAGGACTTGGCGCGCGCATAGGCCTCGGCGTCGTCGCGGCAGGCGAAGATGCGCTCACCGTGGCCGTTCGGGCCGAGGCCCGTGTGCAGATCGATCCAGGCGAGCCTGGCGCAACGGGTGCCGTGATCGCGCAGCACCTGGCGCAGCGTCTGCTGGCTCCATGTCGGCTCGATGCCGCCGAAGAAGAGACCCTTCGGATGGTGGTGCTGGCCGCCGGAGATGGCCTGCTGCAGTCCCTTCTCGCCGTGCTCGGCGACGAAGCGATCGATCTGTGCCACCGTCGCGTCATCGGGCGGCCAGACTTCGGGAACCATCAGCTCGGCGATCTCGTCGTAGCGCCCATTGCGGGGCAATTCGGCCGAGAAATCGCGGAAGTTGCGGTTGAGGTCGACGTTCTCATGGGTCGTTCGCCGCCACCATGAAAAGCCGTGCGGATTGAGGGCGTGGATGTAAAGCACGGCGACGCCGGCGTCGTGCGCCGCCTGGTGCCAGGCCTCGTCGTCGAGCAACGCGCCCTGCACGCCCGAGCCGCAGAACCCTTCGACGCCATGGCAGGCGCTGGTGACGAT
>JBDTIO010000290.1:0-4068 GCA_039936375.1 Caldimonas sp.
TCTCGATCCGGTGATCACGCTGCTGTCGCGCTCGGGCGATCTGAAGATCATCTCCGACACGCGCGTCGTCGCCGAGGCCGACAGGATTTTCGGCGGCCCGATGCCGGCGGGTTGCCTTTATACGCAGCAGACCTTCATCGACAAATACCCGGCGACGACCCAAGCGCTGGCCAACGCCATCGTCCGCGCCGACAGGTGGATTCACGCGGCCGGTGCGAGCGACATCATCAAGGCGGTGCCGGAGAGCTATCTGCTCGGCGACCGGGCGGTCTACGTCGAGGCGTTCCTCGCTGCCAAGGGTGCGCTTTCGCCCGACGGCTTGATTCCCGAGGCGGGGGCCGAGACGGCGCGCCGCGCACTGGCGAGCATCGATCCCGACGTCGCGAACGCGAAGCTCGATCTTTCCGCGATCTGGACCAACGACTTCACCAGGCGCGCCGACGCAAAGTACGCGAAGGCCTGACCGGCCAGCTCATTTGCGCACTCCGCGAATCGAGTGACGCCTCGATCTTCAGCGAAAGCGAACGGTGGCGGCCACATAACAGAAACGGCCGCGCGGATCGGAGTAGCTCGGGTCGTAGCCCGCCTGGAACACCTCAGCCTGGTTGCTGAAAGGTGGATCCCGGTCGAAAATATTCGTGACGCCGATGCGCAGCGACACGTCCTTGCTGGCGGCATAGGCCAGTTGCGCCTCCCAGCCGGTGTAGGAAGCGACGCGACGCCGGGCGGCCAGACCTTTTGCGATGAATCGATCCGAATCCGCGACGACTTGGCGCCGGCGCCGATGGATTCGGGCTCGACCTCGGCGCAAAAAGAGAGGCGACCCGGGGCCGGCCGGTCGCCCGTCGGAGTCAGCGCGTTGTCGTGTTGGCGGCGACGGCGACGGCGACGCAACGACGCTGCGCGTCGAGCCAGCCGACCGCCTCGAACACGTCGAGCGCGTAGATGCCGCGCGTGATGTAGATGAAATCGCGCAACGAATCGACGCCTTGCGCCGCTTTTTCGACGATGCGTTTCTGCAGGCCGCTCATCGCCGACGGCGCCGTGCAGCGGCCGACGGAGGTGGTGACGGCGACTTGCGTAGCGGCCGGCTCGGCGGCGCTGGAGAGCGCGGGGACGCAGGTCGCGGCGGCGGCAAGAACGATGCTGGCGATGGAAGTCTTCATGATGCGATCCTCGGTGTGATGTCGGTGGGGGCCTCGTGGCGGAGGCATCTCTTTCGAAACGCCGGATGTCAGCTTAGAAAGATGCCGCGGTCGAGTCACGCCCGATGCGACGAAGGCGGCTGCGGCTGCCGCGAACGCGCCCTCCCGGCGACGGATCGGCCGGCGTGTCGCGCGCCTACACTGAACGACGCCCGCGGTCCAAGGCTCGCGTGCAACTCTTCGGATCGAACCTGCCCGGCATGCCTTTCCCGCCCGCACTGACTCTCGACAAGGTGGCCTGCACCTTCGTGGCCAAGGACGATCCGGGCCAGCGCTACACCGCCGTCAGCGACGTGAGCCTTGCCGTCGGCGCCGGCGAATTCGTTTCGGTCGTCGGCCCGACCGGTTGCGGCAAGAGCACGTTGCTCAACGTCGCTGCCGGCCTGTTGGCGCCGAGCACCGGAAGAGTCGACGTGTTCGGCGAGCCGCTCGTTGGCATCAACCGTCGCGCCGGCTACATGTTCCAGTCGGAGAGCCTGATGCCCTGGCGCACGGCGCTCGGCAACGTCGCCGCCGGGCTCGAATTCCGCGGCGCGACCGATGCGGCGGCGCGCGCCGTCGAGTGGCTGAGGCGGGTCGGCCTCGGCACCTTCGCCGACCGCTATCCGCACCAGCTGTCGGGTGGCATGCGAAAACGCGTCAGCCTGGCCCAGACGCTGGTGCTCGACCCCGACATCATCTTGATGGACGAGCCCTTTTCGGCGCTCGACGTGCAGACGCGCCAGCTCATGGAAAACGAAGTGCTGGCGCTCTGGGCCGAGAAGAAGAAGGCGGTGCTTTTCATCACCCACGACCTCGACGAGGCCATCGCGATGAGCGACCGCGTCGTCTGCCTGTCTGCGGGCCCGGGCTCGCATCCGATCGGCGAATTCGCGATCGACCTGCCGCGGCCGCGCGACGTCGCCGAGGTGCGCGCTACGCCGCGCTTCGTCGAGCTGCACCAGGCGATCTGGTCGGTGCTGCGCGAAGAGGTGCTGGCCGGCTATCGGCAGCAGCTCGTGGCATGAAGCATCTTCGGCTTCTGCAGCTTGCGCTGCTGGTGGCGATCTTTGCCCTCTGGTACGTGTTGACAGCGCCCGGCCTGTTGCCGAACTTCATGTTCGACAACGACCGCGAGGCGGCCTTCTTCTTCGGCGAGCCGCTCAAGGTTTTCGGCCGCATCTGGGACTGGTTCGTCGTCCACCGCGACATCTACGAGCATCTCTGGGTCACGCTCGTCGAGACGGTGCTCGCCTTCGGCATCGGCACCGTGCTCGGCCTGGCCTGCGGCCTCTGGCTGGCGCTCAGCCCGCTCGCCGCCGCCATCACCGACCCGTACATCAAGGCGCTCAACAGCATGCCGCGCGTCATCCTGGCACCGATCTTCGCGGTCTGGTTCGGCCTCGGCATCGCCAGCAAGGTCGCGCTCGGCGTGACGCTGGTGTTCTTCATCGTCTTCTTCAACGTCTACCAGGGCGTCAAGGAAGTGAGCCCGGTGGTGCTCGCCAACGCGCGCATGCTCGGCGCATCGCAAAAGCAGCTGCTTCGCCACGTCTACCTGCCGAGTGCGACGAGCTGGGTGTTCAGCTCGCTGCACACGTCAGTCGGGCTGGCCTTTGTCGGCGCGGTGGTCGGCGAGTACCTCGGCTCGTCGCGCGGCGTCGGCTACCTGATCCTGCAAGCCGAGGGCTCGTTCGACATCGACACCGTGATGGCCGGCATCCTCGTGCTCACGGTCTTCGCCCTGGCGCTCGACGCCGCCGTCGGCCGGATCGAGAAGCGCCTGATGCGCTGGCAGCCGGCTGCCGGCGAGACCGAGAAGATCTGAGGGGCAGCGCGGTCGGATGCGTCTGACGCGGGATCGCGTCGCGCGCCGATGTCGGTGTCGCGGGAGCTTCGGCATGCTGACGGCAGCCCTCGCGGAGTCCGCCATGCAAGCCAGCACCCGATTTGCCCTGACCCTCGCGCTCGCGGTCGTGTGCGCCGGCACAGCGTTTGCACAAACCGATCCGGGCGCGCCGCCGCCGCCGCAGGTGCGCTCGGCCAAAGGCATCGACTACCTGAACGGCGGGGCCGGCGAAGAAGCGCGGGCCGCGATGACGCCACTGCAGTCCGGCTTCGATCTGAAACTGGTCTTCAGCAATCCCAGCGGCGAGTACCTGGTTGCCGATCACGTCTCGGTCAAGGGTCGCGCGGGCGAGGTCTTCGACGTTGATCGCGCCGGGCCGCTGCTTCTCGTCAGGCTTCCGGCCGGCGATTACACGGTCACGGCGAACATCGAAGGCCGGACCGAGCAGCGCGTCGTCAAGGTCGGAAGCGTCTTGCGCACCGTGAACTGGCGCTCTCCCGCGCGCTGAGGCTATTTCGACGTCGGCATCGTGAACTCGGCGCCTTTCGGGGTTGATGCCGGCCAGCGCTGCATCACAGATTTCTGCCGCGTATAGAAGCGCACGCCCTCTTCTCCGTAGGCGTGCATGTCGCCGAACATGCTCGACTTCCAGCCGCCGAATCCGTGCCAGGCCATCGGTACCGGGATCGGCACAGTGATGCCGACCATGCCGACTTCGACGCGCCGCGCGAATTCGCGGGCAACGTTGCCGTCGCTGGTGAACAGGGCCACACCGTTGCCGAATTCATGGCCATTGACGAGCTCGAGCGCGGCGTCGAAATCGGTCACGCGCACGCAGGACAGCACCGGGCCGAAGATCTCCTCGCGATAGATCTTCATCGACGGCGTGACGTGATCGAAGAGCGTGCCACCGGTGAAGAAGCCCTTCTCGTGGCCCTTCACCGTGAGGCCGCGGCCGTCGGCGGCGAGCGTTGCGCCCTCGCCGATCCCGGCCGCGATATAGGTGTCGACGCGCGTCTTTGCCTCGCCGGTGAC
>JBDTIO010000291.1:0-4026 GCA_039936375.1 Caldimonas sp.
GATCGCCGACATCCGCATTCATCCCGGCCGCAACGCGGAGTTCGACGCCGCGATCCAGCGCGGCCTGGAGACCGTGGCGTCTCGTGCCGCGGGCTACAAGGCACATCGTGTGGTCAAGGGCATCGAATCGCCCGAGCGCTACATGCTGATGATCTGGTGGGATACGCTCGAAGCGCACACCGTCGGCTTTCGCGGCAGCCCGCAGTTCGCCGAATGGCGGGCGATCGTCGGCCCCTTCTTCGCGACGCCGCCATCGGTCGAGCACTTCTCGCTCGTCACCGAATCGGCCGCCCGGACCCGGTAAACCCTGCGGATCGCGGCACTGCGCCGAGGGCGAGTGCGCCCACGCTTCGCAGCGAATCGCCGAGCCGTGGCGGTCTGTCTACCGGCGCAATTCAGGGTCAAGGGGAATCCACCGGGCACGGCAGGCCTTTTACTGGGACAATAGTGCCCCCTCGCGAATGGCACCCTGCCCCGGCACGGAGCTGTTACTACCAGGATCGCCATGGCCACCCGTTCTTCTGCTTCCGCATCCAAAGCCTCGAAAACCACCACGCCGGCACCGGCCGCCAACGCCGCCAACGCCGCGCTGAAACTGCGCCAGACGCAGGCCGAATACGTGGCCGCCAGGCCGGCCGGCGAGCCCGGCGTCAAGCCCATGATGTCGAGCTCCAAGATGTACGTCTGCCGCCGTTGCCAGGCCAACTTCAAGACCGGCGACGGCAAGCCCGACTCGCGTTTGCCCGGCCTCGGCAAGTGCAACAAGTGCCTCGCTGCAGCAGCCGCTTCTGCCCTCGCCGCCTGACCTCGACGGCGCCTCGTAAGCGCCGGTAACTTCACTCCAAGGCGGCACCGACACTGCCGATAAGTTCGTTCTCGCGAACGAACTTATCGCATGCCGACCTTGCTGAGCCACCTGTTCGGCGCCGTGTTCGCGGTGCCGCTTCTCATCTCGAAGCCCATCCTGCGCTTCATCGAAACGCGCAAGCGCAAATCGGGTGCGTACCGGTTGCGCCCGCCGTCGCGGCCATTCGACGGCAGCGAGCCCGGGGGTGAGCCGCGCATGAAGCCGGCCTCCGCGGCCGAACTTCGGGCCATGCGCGACGAGATGCGTCGCATCCTCGATGCCGAGCAAACGCATCGCCCGGTGTTTCGCCACCTGGCTCGTTTCGAGCGCAAGTTCTCGAAAAGCGGTTTGCGCGCGATCGAGGAGGTTCCGGTCGAGCAACTGCGCCGCGCGCTCAAGGACTTCGAGGCGCTGGTGCGCAACTGGTCATCGCCCAGCCTCGCCGACTTGCGCTCGCGCATGGCGGTCACGCTCGCCGACCGCTCGAGCGCGGCTTCGGTATGGATCGCCGACAACAGCGTCTCGTCGACCTATCGGCCGCAGCCCGAGTCGATGGCGGCGCGCCTGGCGCGCAACGCCGGCGCGGCGTTTCGACGCAGCGAGCAGGCCGAGGTGGCCGACGTCGGCATGTCCCGCTTCGAGGCGGCCGGCGGCGAGTGGCACTCGACCAGCGCGCCGGCCTGAGAGAAAGGCGACGCGGGCCGACGCCGACGCGGGCCATCGGCGCGTATTCCCCGAGAGGCGAATGGTTCTGCAAGACAGGCGAACCCGAGGCCGGCAGAATAGCCTTCTGCGTTTGCAGGAGCTGCCGTGCCCTATCCCAACGATCGCCGAAAGAACGCCCAGGAAGGCGACGAAGTGCTGTCGCCGGAGTACTTGGCGATGCTGATGGTCTGCGGTGGCGACGTGCGTGCCGCCGATCGAAGGGCGCTGCCGAACGCCGATGCCGATCGACTGCACGGCCGTCGTGCTGGCGACGCAACCGAGTCGCCAAACCTCCACATCCCGAGCAAGCGCTCGCCTTAGGTGTGCAGGCAGCGCTCGCGCGGCGCTGAGGTCTGCTTCAGAGCAAGCCCGGGCTGAAGGCAGCGACGCAGCTGCTCAGATCCGACGCGGAGTCACAAGCGTTCCCCAGCGACGCGAGGCAGAGCAGTGCGATGGCCCACAGCGACAGCCCATAGGCCAGCCGCAGGTTTTCGCGCAGCCGCTGGCGCGGAGTGAGACGAGGTTCGAGGCGAGCGTTTCGAAGGGTCAGCATGAGGTTCTCCGGTGTCTGCGTCGGGGCCGCCTCGCGATCTCGACAGATCGCGACGAGGGTGCATGGGGCACTGGCTCAAAGGCGACGGAACTGCGCTCTTTCGAATCGGAGACTCCCTACTGCAAAGCGGAATGCGGCAGCCGAACCGGACAGGTCGGGGGAAAATCGCTCGGGATCCAAGTCACGCGGCGCGCACTTCGGGGGTGACTTGGTGGCCAAGGGCGGAATCGAACCACCGACACGCGGATTTTCAGTCCGCTGCTCTACCGACTGAGCTACTTGGCCGAGAACCCAAGATTATATCGGTGACCCCTTCGCTGACAGCCCTCGATGCACGAGATCAGATCGCACTTCGCTTGTTGCGCGATAAGTCGACGCCAAGCTGCTTGAGCTTGCGATAGAGGTGCGTCCGCTCGAGGCCGGTCTTTTCGGCAACCCGCGTCATGCTGCCGTTTTCTTGTGCCAGATGGAATTCGAAATAGCTCTTCTCGAAAGCGTCGCGGGCTTCGCGCAGCGGCCGATCGAGATCGAAGCTCTGCTCCGGCTGCGGGCCGAGCAGGATCGGCGTCGACGTCGGCATCGCGCCGCCCGTCATCGCCGCTTCGACGGTCAAGCCGGGTTCGCTCGGCAAGGCCGTTGCCGTAGCCGTGGCGGCGCGCGCGGCCGGCTTGGCCAGGCCTTGCTCGACAGCACGCAGCAGCTTCTGCAAGGTGATCGGCTTTTCGAGGAAGGCCATGGCGCCGAACTTCGTCGCCTCGACCGCCGTGTCGATCGTGCCGTGGCCGCTCATCATGATCACGGGCATCGTCAGCTGCGCGCTCGAGCCCCACTCCTTCAGCAGCGTGATGCCGTCGACATCGGGCATCCAGATGTCGAGCAGCACCAGGTCCGGCCGAATGCGCTCGCGACACGAGCGCGCCTGCGCCGCGTTCTCCGCAAGCTCGACCGTGTGGCCTTCGTCGGCGAGGATCTCCGACAGCAATGCGCGAATGCCTAGTTCGTCGTCGACGACAAGAATGGTGGCCATGAACCTTTCAGTGAGATTGCGCCCGCGACGCCATCTCGACCGCCGCGGCGCGAGGCGCCGGCGCGAGTTTTGAAAATGATAGCGAAACTTGCGCGCCGTGCGGCGCCTCGGCCGCCCGCCCGTCGCGCGCTTCGCTGCCACCGAGATTGGCGATGCGGATGCGCGCGCCATGTTCATCGGCGATCTTCTTGACCACAGCCAGGCCCAAACCGGTTCCCTTGCTCTTCGTCGTCACGTAGGGTTCGAATGCCCGCTTCAGGACACGCTCGGAGAATCCAGGCCCGTTGTCTACGACGATGAAGCGCACCGCGCGCACCTCGCCCTGCTCGTTGCGCACCGCTTCAGTGCAGACGCGAACGCGCCCGTCGCTGCGCTCGGCCACCGCATCGAGCGCGTTCTGAACCAGGTTGTGGATGACCTGCCGCAGCTGCGTGCCGTCGCCGACGATCGCCGGCAACGCTGTGCCGAGATCCGCATGCAGGACGCCCGACTCCTGCGCCGCGCCATAGAGGCCGAGCACTTCGCCGACCAGGCCGTTCAGGTCGAGGGCGACGAGCTCCGAAGCGGGCAGCCGCGCGTAGTCGCGGAACTCGTTGACCAGCGTCTTCATGGCCTGGACCTGGTTGACGATCGTCTCGACCGAGCGCTCGAGCATGCTCCGGTCGGCGCCTTCGAGTTTGTTGCTCAGCTTCAGCTGCATCCGCTCGGCCGACAGCTGGATCGGCGTCAGCGGGTTCTTGATCTCGTGCGCCAGCCGGCGCGCGACTTCGCTCCAGGCTTCGATGCGCTGCGCCGAGACCAGCTCGGTGATGTCGTCGAAGACCATCAGCCGCGCGCCCTGCGGCATCGCCGCGCCGCGCACCAGCAGCGTGATCGAGTCGCGCTCGCGACCGT
>JBDTIO010000292.1:0-6789 GCA_039936375.1 Caldimonas sp.
AAGACGAACTGACCGCCAGCTCGCAGTGCGCGTTGCGCAGCCCGAGCCACGTCGCGAAGGTCTCCGAAATAGCAGAGCGTATCGGCCGAAACCACAATATCGAAGGCGTCGGGACGGTTCTTGAGGAACTGCACCAGCTCTCCCTTCTCAAGTAGGTCGTAGACGTCGCGTCGCCGTGCCTGATCCAGCATCGCGCCGGACAAGTCACAGCCCGAAAGTCGTTTCGCCCAGGTCTTCACCAGAGGCCCGCACAGGCCCGTGCCGCAGCCGACATCTGCAACATCGAATTGATGCGCGGGTGCCGGGAAGACGAAGCGCAGCGCGTCGGCCACGAGCTGCGGCGCGCGATAGCGAAGCCTCGAGAGCTTCGTATCGAAGGTCGAGGCGAAGTTGTCGAACACATGTTCCACGTAGCCGTCGCTGGCGCGCTCGGGTACGTCATCGCCGGAGCACGCGGCAAGGTGATGGCGCACGTACGGGTTGTCGGGTTCTTCCTCCAGCCAGTCCCGAAAGATCGTCGCGGCCTGTTCGACCTCGCCGGCCAGAACGAGCGCTCGCGCGTAAGAGTCGCGCCTCCGCTTGTGGGGGGGGAGGAGCACCAACGCCTTGTTGGCGGCTTCGATGCCCTCGCGCACCCGGTCCTGGCGCAGGAGTGTCAACGACAGGTTGTGCCAGGCATCGCCGAAGTCAGGGTCGAGCTCGATGGCGCGTCGGCTTGCCGCTTCGCTTTCGCTCCAAAGCCTGCGTCGGCGCAACACGCTGCTGAGGTTGGACTGGGCTTCCGGATTGTCAGCGAGCTCGATGCTCCTTCGAAAGGCGCTTTCGGCCTCATCGGATTGATTCACGCGCAGCAGCACATTGCCCAGGTTGTTCCACACGCCCGGTGCATCCGGCACGATTTCGAGAGCATGCCGAAGCAATCCGAGCGCACGTTCGTGGTCGCCGCGCTGATGCTGCAGGACCCCCATGTAACTCAGAACGTCCGGATGGTCCGGCCAGCGTTCTAGCAGGACCTTGTAGATCAATTCGGCATCGTCGAGCTGGTCGACCTTGTGCCGCTCGATTGCGAGTTGAAGGGCCTCCTCGGGTGACAGGCTCAGTTCGCGTTCGTTCGACGCCGCGTCGGCCGTGGGATCAGTCGAATCCATTCACGCCCTCATGGTCGGACAGCTGCCAGAGCATCTGACTCCTCCTTGCCGCGGACATCGGGACGCGCCGGCGCGACGCAACCGTCGTCTCGGGCGGTGACGCGGATGCTTGTGCATCGGAGCCTTCCTCATTCTTGAGCATGCTAGCGCTTGCGCCGTTGCCAGTTCCCGATGCTTGCAGGCGTCGGTCGCTTCATTGTTGAATGTGCGAACCTTTTGGACTGCCGATGTCGGGACTGGAAACAAGGGTCGGGTGGCCTGCCCAATGACCCCATGTCTCGACCGGAATCGTCAGGCTTGTCGTTTTCGCACGTAGAAATTCTCCGCTGCCTCCTTTGCTCGACACCGGTGTGCCCAGCCCCGATGACTTTCGTTCATTGAGGCGGACGCCGGATACAGGGATCATGACAAGTACCATCGCATCGCTCGGCAACCCGCCCAAGCCGCCATGACCTTGACGTTTCGCGCAGTTTCACTGAACGACCAGCCGATCACCCAGCCGATCTCCGGGCGAATGGGAGCGCAGGGCGGCTCGATCGGCCGGGCGGATTCGAATACCCTGTCGCTGCCGGATCCTGAGCGACGGATCTCTCGCCGCCAGGCAGAAATCAGCGTGTCGGGATCGGGTTACGCCATCAAGAATGTGGGCAGCGCCAACCCCATCATCGTCCGTGACCAATCCCTTGCGCAGGGCGACTCGGCACAGCTTCGACCCGGCGACCAGGTGCGCATCGGTGGCTATCTGCTGGAGGTGACGGATTCGGATGCGGGCGATGCTCAGACCGCGATACTGCCGAGCCCGCAGCCTGGCGATCCGTTTGACAGTACTTTTGGCGGGCGTCGCCCCCCACTCCGAACCCCGCCGTCGCCGATAGGCAATGCGGGGTCGCGTCCGCCGCCGGCCTTTCCGCCGTCGTCGCCATTCGCCGATCTGGGTGGGCCGCTCCCGGCCGGCAACCCATTTGCCGAACTGCTCGGCAACTCTTCCCCGGCGACATCGCCGCCGCCACGGTTCGACTCGGCGCCCGCGCCGAACCGTCTTCCCGACGACTTCGATCCGTTCGGGGCGCCTGCGCCAGCACCGGCGTCGCCACCGAGGGCCGCCACTTCAACTGCCGCGGGCGCGTTCGAGGATCTGATCCCGAGCGCGGCTCCGGCGTCGATCGATGACCTCTTCGGACTCGGGCCAGGCAGCGCGCGCGATCCGCTCGCCGCCTTTCTGGCCGACGCGCCGCCCGCCGGCGGCAGTTCGGGGCAGGGCGTCGGCACCGGATCGCTGTCGACCGATCCCCTTGCCTTTTTCGGCGCCGAAAAGGGGGCGCGCCCGTCCGCGCCCCCCGAGACCTCGCCCGATCAGACTCCGGAGCTTCGTGCCGCCTTCACGCCGCCCAGGCCGATGCCTTCGGTGCAGCCGCGAGCCGAGGCGGCGCCACGAGAAGCGGGCGCTGTTGCCGCTCCCGCTCCGGCAGCTGTCCAGTCGGCGCAACAAAGGCCCGCGCCGGCGCCGGTTACGCCCGCTGCCTCGCGCGGCGCCGCTCCCGCGGCGGCGCCTCCCGGGAGTCCAGCGGAAGAGTCGACCGTCCCACCCAGCACCGGCTGGAGCCGCGACGCTCTGGACGTCTGGAATGCGCTCTGCGAAGGCGCCGGTGTTCGCGTCGAACCGCCGCCCAATACCGGTCCCGCGTTCATGCGTGTCATTGGCATGATGCTGCGCGCGTCGGTCGACGGCACGGTCAAGCTGATGGCGATGCGTTCGGCGACGCGCCAGGAGCTGCAGGCGCAGGTCACCGTGATCCGGCCGCGCAACAACAATCCACTCAAGTTCGCACCGGACGGCCAGTCGGCGCTGGAACAGATCCTGCGTCCAGCGGTCCGCGGCTTTCTTCCCGGGCCCGCGGCAATGACCGACGCGATGAACGACCTCCTGGGCCATGCCATTGGCACGATGGCCGGCACACGCGCGGCGCTCGAGGGCGTGCTCAGGCGCTTCGAGCCTCAGGAGCTCGAGGCCAAGCTTGCCGATAAATCGGTGCTCGACAGCGTCCTGCCGATGAATCGCAAAGCCAAGCTGTGGGAGCTGTACCTGCAGCACTACGGGGCAATACGCGACGAAGCCCAGGAGGACTTTCACGCGCTATTCGGACGGGCCTTTCTGGCCGCGTATGAGCAACAACTCGAACGCCTGCGCGTCGAGAAATCGACGAGCACCAAGTGAGCGCATTAATCGAGGTCTCAGCAGAGTCGCGTAGCGAGCTGGGGCGGCGCAACAGCAACGAGGACAGGGTGGGCACCTGCCGGGACGGTTTGCGCTGGATTGCGATCCTCGCCGACGGAGCGGGTGGTCATTGGGGCGGCGCTGAGGCCTCCCGGCGTGCCGTCGAATCGATCGAATCGTCGCTGTGCCGGAGCCAGCCGGATTTCGGTCCCCAGGCGCTGACGCAGGCTGTCCTGGCCGCCCACGACGACATTCAGGGCGCGCACGATAACGCTCACGGCATCGCGCGCATGCACTCGACGATCGTCGCACTCTGGATCGACTGCGAAAGCGCAACGGCGCTCTGGTCGCACGTCGGCGACTCGCGCCTGTACCGGGTCCGTGCCGGCCAGGCGGCCTTGCTCACATCGGACGACAGCGTCGTCCAGCGGATGGTTGACGCCGGTCTGATCACGCCCGAGCAGGCCGAGGCACATCCGCAAAAGAACCAGCTCATTGCCGCGCTCGGTACCGAAGAAGCGGTCGATCCTCATACGTCGACATCTCCGCAGGAGGTGCTCGAAGGCGACGCCTTTTTGCTCTGCAGCGACGGCTGGTGGGGCGCGCTCGACGAGGACAGCATTGCCGGCACACTGTCGAATGCGGCGACACCGTCTGAGTGGCTCACGGCCATGCAGCTGCTCATCGAGCAAGTCGCCGCGCCGCGGCAGGACAACTTCAGCGCCATCGGCGTCTGGATCGGTGACGTTCGTGAGACGACCTTGACGATGGCGCTGCCCTAACCTGGCCAGCGGCGCGAAGGATCAGGCGGGCTGGCCGTCCAGCAGCGCGGCGAAACCGGGCCCGTCGGGCAGACCCTGGAGAATGTCGACCGTATCGCCAGTGTGATCTTGAGTCACGCGCCACCACACCGAGCAGGCGGCCAGGGATGAGTTCAGCTGCTGCACCACAAGGGCGTGCAGCCAATGAGTCAGAGGAACCGAGACAGTCAAACGCAGTTGCTGTCCGCCCGACCCCTGCTGAAAACTGGCGGTTGAGGCGCGGCCCGGGGTCGGCCAAGGCGGCGCGTCGTGCAACGCGGCCTCGAGCGATTCGAGCGAACCGTCTTCGTCATTCAAGGTGTGCAACGCTGCATGCGCCATGTGCTCGTACCACAGCTCAAGATGGTCGAGCGCGATCCGGTCCTCCGGTGCCTTGCCGCGCGCCTGGGCGATCACCAGCGGAAAGTAGCGGCCGACGCTGTCGCAACTCGGCATCAGCAGCCCGAACCACCAGCGCGTGTCGATGATCCCCGGCGCCCAGGCGAAGCGCATCGTCGGGGCGCTGAGATAGACATCGAGCCATCGTTCACCGAGTTGCTCGCGCGCGCCCTGCATCGCGAGCGACAGCCAGTTGTCGATGACGCTCAGGCAATCGGCCGGCAGGCGGCGATGCGCAAAGTCGCCCAGCCGCGAAATCTTTCCGTACCAGCCGGCGGCATCGGCCATCCTCGAGTCTGCGAGCGCGCGATTCACTGGCTTGGCCGGAGACGTTGAGCTCACAAGCCCATCGGGCACTGAAACTCATGCAGCTCGGGCAACCTGAATGGATTGCGGACGCTGCTCGCCGTGATATCGAATATGGCCTTCCGTCCATCGACATCGAAGGTTGCCCGAAATCGCTCCTGCGAATTGGCGATCGGGTCGATGGTCACGCGATCGAATAGTCGCAGCAGGGCCCAGGGGCCCTCGAACACGGAGCCGAAGGTCGTTCCCGAGCCAGGCGGATTCACCTCCACCCGCACCTGCATCGTTCCCCGCGGGCCCGGCCACACCACCGGCGTGGGGATCTGCGGACCGTGATCGTATCGGACGATCTGTCCGTCGACGTCGAGTATGAACTGCTTCAGTGAAGCGTCCATGTCGACGGGTTTGATCTGCAGCCTGAAGGTTGGAACGTTGACGCCCGGAAAGAAGGTCTCGCGAATTGCCTGGGCGCGCTGGAACTGGACGAGGGTGCCGCTATCGGTGCCGAGGGGAGCACCTTCGACGGGACGGAACTTCCAGGGCCGCTTGGTCGTGTCGATGTAGGGAGCCAGGCGCGTCTGCACCAGCTGATCGATCTTGCCGCCCGGCCCGAAAAGCATGGCGAAGTCCGCAGGCGTCGCGTCGCGCGCGGAATTTCTATCGACCGGGTAGCGCCCGGCAATGGCCTGCTGGCAGAACTCGCCCACCTGCGATCGCACTTCGTTGCTAAGGTTCTGCCGCACCATCACCTGCGAGATTCGTGCGCTGCTGTCACCGAGGGCGTCCATCATCGAGCGCGCCGGCTCGGGCAGGCGCTGCGCCTCTGTCTTCACCTTGACCGGCACAGGCGAAGGCTGCGGAGCTCCTCCTCCTTTGATGGCCTCGTCGGCGGCGTTGAGCATTACCTGCACCTCCGCGATCAGCGCCATCGTGTCGTCGATCGGCGGCTTACCACCGCCTTCGGGCGCGCTAACGTATCGCCTCAGCCCAGCAAATCGATCATCGACGATGCTTTCGATCGGCGGGCCAGCCTGAGTCTGCTGCGGCGTGAGCCTGGACGCGATCGAATCGCGCACACCCTTGACGACGCCGGTCGCGCGATCGGCTGTTTTCTCGATCACGTTCTTGCTGTCGGCCGACAGCAAGGTCGTCTGGTGCGACATGCCGGTCATCAGGCGCGGCAACGGGGAGTCGGCCGAAGACAGCAGCCGTGCCGTCTGGATGAGCTGCGCCAGACTCGTCGTCGGCACCAGACGAACGTCGGCAATGAACGCATCCCAGCGCGACGCGTACTCGTTCAGGTAGATGCGGCGAACCTCATCGAGCAGCGGCTCGCCGCCGCGGATCGTCGTTGCCGCATCCTTCGGCGGCTCCTTGACGCCGAGAACCCAGCCTTGTTCATCCGCAAGTTGTTGAGCGACATCCTTGACGGCGCCCTGGAAGCCCTTGTGATAGCCGTCGTAGGTGAAAAGTCCGGGCACGCCCTTGGTCAGCGGTGCCCCGCTCAGCCGGACGAACGCGAGGGCAGCGTCATTTCCCGCGGCCCGGACGACGGTGAACTCGGGGAAGTCCTTGCCGAGCCCGCGCTGGCGCATGCGATCGTAAATCCGCTGCGGAAGCGTGACGGCCGAGAGGCGCGAGCGAT
This sequence comes from Caldimonas sp., assembly GCA_039936375.1. Classification (GTDB taxonomy): domain Bacteria; phylum Pseudomonadota; class Gammaproteobacteria; order Burkholderiales; family Burkholderiaceae_C; genus Schlegelella_A. Next base: position 6,514 of record JBDTIO010000292.1, read on the forward strand.
GGAAGTCGACGAGGGCCTGATCCTCGGCGAGCGGCGAGACGGCAGCGCCACCGGCCAGCAGGGCGGTCAGGTGGCCGTCGAGCCGCTCGCGATCTTCGGTGCTGAGCGAACGACCGAACTGCACGTCCCAGTCGTTCTCGAGGTAGATTCGCAACGCGTCGGGGTCGAAGTGCTGCACGTCGTGCAGCATGAGATAGGCCTTGAGCGCTTCGTACTGTGTCTCCGAGGCGGTACTGGCCTGGCGGAGTTGCTCCTCGACGCGCAAGCCGATGCGCG
>JBDTIO010000293.1:0-14517 GCA_039936375.1 Caldimonas sp.
TCCGTGATCTTGAAGCAGGGGCTCGATCTTGGCGGGGAGCGCGCAGCCGAATTGCGACCTTCTCGCGCAGCACCGAGCGCCCAGGATCGACAGGCCGCGTAGGTACTCTGCGAACAGCGGGTCGTCGATCGTCGTCCCGCTTCTGGCGCCCTTGGCGACGAGGCCGGCCCGGCGCGGTCTCTCGCCCCTGCCCTGCCCTGCCCTCTTCCTACGATAAGGGGCTCCTCCGGCCGACAGCTGCCACTGATACGCTGCCAATAATGTTGTGCTGGCAGCTCGCCGGCGCAACGCAACGGGAAGCTCCATGAACAAAGATCAAGTCAAGGGCCGCCTCGAGGAAGCCAAGGGCGCCGTCAAGGAAACGACCGGCAAGGTCGTGGGCAGTACCAAGCTGAAGACCCAAGGCCTGGCAGAGAAGGCAGCCGGCAAGACTCAAGCTACTTACGGCGATGCCAAGAGCAACGCCAAGAAAGGCTGACCAGCCTTTGCAGGATCAAGGCGCCCCCGACGGGCGCCTTTCGGAGTCTAAAAGCAACGCGCCGTTCGCGACTGCCGCACGCCACGACTGGCCGCACACGACACCGCATGACCTCGCCACGCTCGGCGCACATCACAAGACCCAATCCACCGGGCAGCTCTTTCGTTGGCTGGCTCGGCTGGATCACTCAAGGTCGTTCATTGCATCTCGGTTCGTGAGCACGCTTGTCCTCTTGCTCATCGTCTGCCTCGCCCTCTACTTCTTCGCGGCGTGACCGACGAAAGCGAAGCCAGGCTTCCCGAGGCGGCCGGAGTGGACGGCGCCGAGTGTTCGCGTTTCGGCACGTCGCACATCCAGATCAACTGCAACTCGGCACCGTACCAAGCCCATAAGGTCGACCTGAACCTGAGGGGGCATGTTGGCAAGGCGCTGCCGCCGTATCTATATGAGGCGGGCGGCCCGTGAAACCGAGCATCGGCCTGCCGGCCCCTTCAGAAGAACCCTCCGACGAGGCGCTGATCGACCGCTTGCAGCGCGCCGCGTTCGACTATTTCGTGCAGGCTCACAACCCGCAAAACGGACTCGTCGCCGACACGACGCGCGCCGGCTCGCCGTGCAGCATCGCGGTGATTGGCTTTGCCCTCTCGGCCTACCCGATCGGTGTCGAGCGCGGCTGGCTCGAGCGTGACGAGGCGGTGCAAAGGACGCTTCTGACCTTGCGGTTTTTCATGAAGAGCGACCAGTCGGGTGCGCCGAACGCGACCGGCTGCCATGGCTTCTACTTTCACTTTCTCGACATGCAGAGCGGCACGCGTGTCTGGCTCTCTGAGTTGTCGCTGATCGACACCGCGATCCTGATCGCCGGCTTTCTGACGGCCGCCGCATATTTCGACGCCGACGGCGCCGACGAAACCGAACTGCGGCGCCTCGCCGATGCGCTCTACGCCAGAGTCGACTGGCGCTGGGCGCAGCGCGACGGCGCCGCCGTGACGCACGGCTGGAAGCCCGAGTGCGGGTTTCTGAACTACGGCTGGGAAGGCTACAGCGAAGCGATCCTTCTTTACGTGCTCGGACTCGGCTCGCCGACGCATCCGCTCACTGAGCAAAGCTTTCGCGCCTGGACCGTGACCTACCAGTGGGAAAACCTCTACGGGTACGACTTCCTCTACGCCGGCCCGCTCTTCATCCACCAGTTCTCACACGCGTGGATCGACTTTCGCGGCATCCGTGACGACTTTATGCGCGAGAAGGACTGCGACTACTTCGAGAACAGCCGCCGCGCCACCTACATTCAGCGCGAGTACGCGACGCGCAACCCGCGCAGCTTCACCGGCTACTCGGCCGACTGCTGGGGCCTGTCGGCGGGCGACGGGCCGAGCGCGCCATCCCGCCTCATTGCCGGCCGACACCAGGCGTTCTACGGCTATGCCGCGCGCGGCGTCCCGTTCGGGCCCGACGACGGCACCCTCGACGGCTCGGCGACGCTCTCATCGCTGGTCTTCGCGCCAGAGATTGTGCTGCCGGCGCTGCGAAAGCTCGCGGCCCGCGTGCCGAGCAACCCCGGCGAATCCGTTCGCGCCAGCGGCTTCAATCCGACGGTCGGCGAAGCCGGCCCGAACGGCTGGATCTCCGAAGGCACGTTCGGCCTCGACCAGGGAATGATCGTGTTGATGATCGAGAACTACCGGACTGGGTTGCCGTGGCGACTCAGCCGAGGTAACCGCTACGTTCGAGCGGGCCTCGCCCGCGCCGGGTTTCGCGGCGACTGGCTGTAAGACCAAACGCTCGTTCGACTGCAATGACGCAAGCCCCTCCCCTCCTCGAGCAGCCGAGCGAAGGCCCGCTCGACATGGAGCTCTGCGCCAACGTGCGCCCCGAGAACTGGCAGAACCCTCCGCCGCGGCGCATCTATCACCTGCTCGTCATCGGTGCCGGCCCGTCCGGGCTGGTCGCCGCGCGCGAAGCGGCCGCTCGTGGCGCCAAGGTGGCGCTGATCGATCATCACCTACTCGGTGGCGACTGCCTGAACTACGGCTGCGTGCCGTCGAAGTCGCTCATCCGCACGGCGCGCCTGTACGCCGACATGCGCAACGCCGCCAATTTCGGTGCCCGGCCGCCCGCCGACATCGAGGTCGACTTCCCGATGGCGATGGAGCGCATGCGCCGCATTCGCACGCGCATCAGTCGGGGCACATCGGCCGAGCGGCTGAAGGCGCTCGGCATTGACGTGTTCTTCGGCACGGCCCGCTTCATCGACGGCGCGCAGGTCGATGTCGACGGCACGGCGCTCCGCTTTCGCAAGGCGCTGATCGCCACCGGATCGCGCTCGATGCTGCCGGCGATCCCCGGGCTCACCGAGGCCGGCTATCTGACCAATGAAAGCGTCTTCGACCTGACAGCGCTGCCGGCGAGCCTGCTGGTGATCGGCGGCGGTCCCCTCGGCTGCGAGCTGGCGCAGGTGTTTAGCCGCTTCGGCTCGCGCACCGTGATCGTCCACGACGAGCCACTCTTCTTGCCCAAGGAAGAACGCGACGCCGCGCAGATGGTGAGCGAAGCGCTGGCTCGCGACGGCGTCGAGATCCACCTCAACACGACCGCCGTGAACGTGCACATGGAAAACGGCAAGAAGTGCGTCGAGACCGTCAACGACGGCAACGTCGCGACGATCAAGGTCGATGAGATCTTGACCGGCATCGGCCGCGTCCCGGCAGTCGGCGGCCTGAACCTGGAGGCGGCCGGAGTCGCCTTCGATGCCGACGCCGGCATTCACGTCGACGACTTCTTGCGCACCACCAACCACCGCATCTATGCCGCCGGCGACGTATGTCTCGAGCACAAGTACACCGACAGCGCCCATGCTTCGGCGCGGATCGTCGTGCAGAACGCGCTCTTCCTCGGCCGCCGCAAGGTCAGCGCGCTGACGATTCCGTGGTGCACCTACACCGACCCCGAGATCGCCCACGTCGGCATCTACGTCAAGCAGGCGCGCGAGCGCGGCATTCCGGTCAAGACCTTCACGGTGCCGATGCACGACAACGACCGCGCGATCGCCGACGGCGAAGAAGACGGCTTCGTCAAGATCCACGTGCGCGAGGGCACCGACAAGATCCTGGGCGCCACTATCGTCGCCCGCCATGCCGGCGAGATGATCAACGGCATTTCTCTGGCGATGGTCGCCGGCATCGGCTTGCGCACGGTCGCGCACGTGATCCACACCTATCCGACCCAGGCCGAAGCGATCCGGCAAGCCGCCATCGCCTACACGCGTTCGCGGCTGACACCGTTCGCCGCCTGGGTGCTTCGCAAATGGGTCAATCGCTAAGTGCCTGCAGCCGGCGCCACGAGAGGCGTTCCGGCGGCTCGTTGGCCAAGGCTGGACCGACTTGCTACGGCACACCCATCCAACCGAGCGCATCTACACCTTTTGGGACTATCGCCGCAATCGCTGGGCGCGCGACGCGGGGCTGCGCATCGACCACCTGCTGGCCAGTCCGGCGATGGCAGCGCGCCTGCTCACTGCCGGCGTCAACCGCGATGTCCGTGGCCGGGAAGGCGCGAGCGATCACGCACCGGCGTGGGCGGAATTCGCCGACGCCGACGTGTAGGCGTTACTTCGAGGCGCCGCGTTGACGGCCCTCAGCGCGGCGATTAACCATCTCATCCATCAACGAGCGAGCGAACCGCATCAAGCAACATGAAAGGTGTAGACCATCGTCGAAATGACGCTAGTCCCACAACCCTGTAGGGTCAGAGATTTGATGGCACCGATGTCCCAGGGCCGGCACAATCGGTTAGCCTTTTGTCGAGAGAGAATTAGCATGAGAACAAATATGAGGGCTGGTCTACTTTTCTGTGGGCTCGCTGTAGCAAGTTTGGTGGGCTGTGCCGGTCAAGCGATCGCGCCTGCTGCCCCGGTATCCGGGCAAGCCGCGCCTGCTCCGGCACCGGGAGCGATGCCAACGCAAGCGGCCACGCCGGTTGCAACGCCTGCCACAGCGGTCTTAACCGACCCAATGAGTCGCGAAGGCCGCATGGCCGAAGCGCTGAAAGACTACGAAGTGAAGGGCTCTATGCCGGCGATAGCCACGACAGCGTCTTCCGGCCGAGCCCACACGAAGAAGAAGGCCGTGAAGCGAGCGACTTCCACGAAGAAGGTTTCTCCGCCAGGGGCAGACGCGGTTTCACAATAGTTCAAAGACGCGGCCCGACGCGGCCTCGTCGGCCTGATCCTGGAGCGCTACGTCGAGGCGCTCGGCCAGTACCGCAGCGCACTGGCCACCCCGACCGGCGAGCAGTTGCGCGTTCTCAACGGCATCTACCTCACGACCGCCCAGCTCGGCCGCAGCGTAGAAACGGAGCAGGCGTTCGGCCGCGTCGTCGCGCTCGGCATCGCCTACAACCGCTAGCGCTAGCCACAACTCGCCCACGAGCGCATCCATAGGGGTGCCTACAACTGCGACAACTCTGACTTGAGGGCGATCAGCTGCTCTTCGGTCGGATCTGCCCACCCGTCACCCAACGCTTGCTGTGCATAGAACCGCATCAAGTGTCCGTGCGCGATGGGACTCTTCCAGTCTCGCTCTTTGAGCCGACGAACAGTTCGTGCGAACGCCGGCGAGCCGATCAGCGACTCGGACAGGCGATCCATCCATTCCGCGCGATCGGTTTCAGAGAGGGCCGCGAACGAGGCCGCCGCATTTGCGTATCGGCGCTGGCTGAACTCGGTGAACAGCTTCGATGTGAGCTCCGCCTGGTTGATCGACCTCGATGTTTGGCTCATGGCATCGTCCGCCGACGGTTGATTCTTCGGCGTTACTTCGCTCTGGACCAACCCATCCAACAACCGACGGACGTATGCGACCGGCTTGCCTACCGGATCAAGCGTCCTGTTTGCAACTCGCGCTTCCAGCTGAACCAATGCTCTGTTCAAGCGCTCTTCGCCGTATTCGCGAACGAGGCCGTCGAGCTCGACTTCTCGTATGCCGAACACGTGCCCCTTCATCACCAGAGAGACGTCTACCGCATTGCCCGTGGGCGGCGCCGACCTGGGCTTCTTCACGACAGAAAACTGCACGTCGATAATCTTGCGGCCGCCGTATTTCTCCTCGATCAAACCGACCTGCAGATCACTCGATGCGTTGATCTGTTCGATCGCCGGCATCACGAATTCGGCTTTAAACTTTCGCCACTCGCGATCCTTGGCCGTTGATTTGCCTCGTAGGATCGGCACCCAGAAATCCGCCGGCCGCTTCGGTGTTAGCTGACCTGGCGAGTCGCGATAGCGAGCCACGATCTCGTAGAGGGCGACGGCAGTGTAGGTCGTGAGCATGGCCAGCACGTCCAGTTCGATGACAGCCCATCGATTGGGGTCGATCACTTGCTGTTCGATCGTGGGCGGGTACCACCAGGTGACCCAGTTGTCCCCTCCCCGCTTCGCTACCCTCGCCTCCGCCAACAAAGCAAAAACCCTGACTTCGTCTTCCGTCTCGGGACGGCTTTCGCGATCCCCTAGCAACGAATACTGCTCGCTATCGGAGACCGGTCTGAAGATGACGTTCGTCGACGTCATCTGCTGCAAATAGTCGAGGATGACGCCGGCCATCTTCACGTTTGCTCCGCATCCCCGGACGATCGACATTGCCGGCGCCGAGTACCCGCCCTCTCCGTTCTTGGTCGATCGCTGAGCCAGGTAAAGCAACACCGTATAGACCTTGCGCGCCGTGACCGTCAGATTCATGTTCACCGGCGTCAGCGCCAGCATCGCGATGTCTCGGCGAACCTTTTCGCCTTTGAGGCCTAAAGGCAGTCCAGCATCGGCGGCGGTTTTAGACATAGGTGTCCGAAGGGTCTGGACACATTGTAGCGCTCCCCGCCCGGGCGCACACACTTCCAAAAAGTCGGACAGTTGAGCCTGACGGCTCTTAGACCACCGACCTGTCCGGGTTTGTTGGACCTCAAAGCGCCACGTGCAGCAACGGCTCTGGAGGTGGCCCGGCGCCACCAACGCTATGAATGACGGACATGCGCCCCGCCCTAGGCTGCTGTCGAGCTCCGTAATCGAGTGCGCTAACGAGGCCTTCAGAAGCGCTTCCCGTCGACACGAAAGCCGGACACTTGTCCTCGACAACTGCCCTCAGCTGCTAGGTACCCGGTACATAGCGAAGGCGCAAACAAAAGCCGGACATCATCGACGGGTTCGGGACGGCCGAGCTATTTTTTGCGGACGGCCTTGCTAGGAAAGCTGCCCCGACGGCATGTAAAAGCCGGACGCAAAGGAACGTAAGCTATTGATCTGAAATGAGAATCTGTCAGCCAAACCCTTGAATTAGTGAATTCTCAAAGGGACAACATATCGATGGAATTCCCCAGGTACCAAGGGATTGAATGCGCTACAGTGCCGAAAACCCATCACCCGCCTATAACCCATACTCAAGGACCCTTCCATGGACAGAGTCACTGCTGCCAAACAGAGAGTGGTAACCCTAGAGGGACTCAAGGCCCAGACGATTAGGACCAAGGCCGTAGTAGATCAGGTACGCGACATTGTCCTGGCCCCGAACAGCTCCAAAACGCCGCCTCGATTCAACATGACCCAGTTATCCATGTTCACGGGCCTAGAGTCTAGCCAATTGGACAACAGGCTGCGTCGACCTGGCGGCGGCGTTCCCACCGGGGAAAAAGGCGGCGCAACGAGACGCTACTTCTCGATCGGCGACGTCCAAGAGTGGATGCGTCACTTGCGCCCTGAATTCAGGCGACCCGAAACCGCCGATGCCGCGGTGCTTGTCTCCGCGAATTTGAAAGGCGGTGTCTCGAAGACGACCACCGCTGTCTGCCTGGCTCACGGGTTGAGTTTGCGGGGGCACAAGATTCTCCTCATCGATCTAGACCCGCAGGCCAGCGCGACGAGCTTCTTCGGTCTGTCGCCGGAGACACACGTGACGTCGGAGCAGACGCTCTACTCTCTATTTCAGGGCGAAGAGCTCTCTGTCGAATATGCGATTCAGAAAACGTACTGGCCGGCCCTGGATCTCATCGCTGCCAACGCCGGAATGCACGGGGCCGATTTCATCCTCTCGGCACGTCAAGGGCACGAGAAAGGGTTTGAGTTTTGGGATGTGCTCAACCACGGTCTGGAAACCGCTCGGGGCAACTACGACATCATCATTATCGATACCCCCCCTTCCCTCTCGTTTACGGCGATCAATGGTCTTATGGCCGCGGACGGCTTCATCATGCCGCTACCACCGAAGGCGATCGACTTCGCTGCCTCCGCGCAGTTCTGGGATCTGTTTTACGAAATGGTTCGGATCTGCAAGTCGCCCGGCCGAGCGAGTAAGCGATTCGCCTTCGTGGACGTCGTCCTGTCCATGGTCGACAGCAGTGACTCCGCGACCGACATCGTCCGGGAATGGATTGTCGGCGCGTACGGCGAGAAGGTACTGCCGGTGGATATTCCGAAGACTTCCGCCGCCTCCACCGCGTCGAAGAATTTCGGTTCGGTATACGACCTGATGTTGCCCGGTACCTCGGCCGAGCGAAACGTCGCCAGTTCGCGAACCTTCAAGCGTGCGTTCGATGCATACGAGCGGCTTGTGGGTCTCATCGAGGGCCAAGTGCAAGATTTCTGGATGATGCAAACGATGGAGGCTGCAGCATGAACAGCATTGTCAAAAAGGGGGCTGGAATACGCTTCGTCCTGCCGCCGGAGGCAGTGGCGAATGGGCTCGACGCGAGCCACGAGACGGCAGAGGAAGGTAAAGGCGATAGACCCATCGAGCCGCGAGGCGGGGTGGCGAATATCGCCATGGCGGTGACGCTAGGTCGCGACGTGCGCCAGCAATTCGAGGCGCAGAAGTCGCGCTTGGCGGAGTACGAAAAGGCGGGCACCGGACTCATCGATCTGGATCCGCGGAGGGTAAGAGCGAGCCGCTATGCCAATCGGCACGAAGCGAGCTTTTCGACGGCCGAGTTTAGGGAGTTCAAAGCCGACTTGATGGAGTCGGGCGGCAATCTTGTGCCGGTCAAGGTGCGGCCCGTCGAAGGTGCGAGGCTCGGTGAGCCGGACTTCGAGCTGATATATGGGCATCGCCGACATCGCGCCGCGCTCGATGAAGGTCTGCCGCTGCGCGCGATCGTGCAGGCGGTCGACGACAAGAAGCTCTTTGTCGACATGGACCGGGAGAATCGTGGGAGGGCCTCCCTTTCAGCATGGGAGCAAGGCCTGATGTATCTCAAGGCGCTGAACGACGGGCTGTTCGGGAATCAGAAGGTGCTGGCAGCGGAGCTGGGCCTGTCGGAGGCGGTCGTTTCGAGAGCAATTTCGATCGGATCACTTCCTCAGGAGATCGTGGCGTCATTCTCGGCTCCGATGGTTCTCTCTTATCGCATGGGACTGCAGCTGGTGGACGCGGTGGCCAAGGACGCCGCCGGGGTTCTTCACCGAGCGGCCGAGATTTTCAGGATGAATCCCAGGCCCGATGACTCCCAAGTCCTCAAGTTGCTGCTGTTGCAGCAGGAGGACAAACCGGCCAGATCCGTTAGAACGTCGCACCTGCTGATGGGGAAGAGCAGGGTGGGTCGTATTGCCGTCGACGCGGCTGGCGGTCTGGTCGTGGAGATGAGGCTACCCGCACTCGCGCCCGAGAGGCGGGAGTCGCTGATCCAGGCCATCAAAGTGGCTCTGAGGGAGGCAAGCGCGGAGAACGCTTGAGTCGCACAGGTTGCCGCTTAATCAACGGGCGGGTATCCGTGTCTTTCGAAGTCGGAGCGCATGACGCCGCCCGAAATTGCACGCGTGCAATTCGAGCCCGCGCGACGAGAAAACCTCTGGCTGTCGGAATTGCACGCGTGCAATTCCTGCATGCACACGCTGGGCGGGTGCACCCCCGGCTGAGGAGGTGCAGATAGTCTCGCACCGGCCGTCGCGTATGACCCCGGCGTCAGCCGAGGCTCAAGTCGGTGGGAAGAGGGCGGTTACGGTAAAACTGTACGCCGAGTGCCTTAGGGCGAGTTGTGATTCGACAGCTGCGTCGCGCGACGTGGCGGCGACATCTGTCGGCCGAGATCAGCGATCCGTTCGAATCCAGTTTTCCAGAACTAACCCTACGACACGCTCAAAGTGCCGTATGTTGTCCGTCACCAGGGCGACGCCGAGCGCCAGCGCGTGAGCCGCGATCATCTCGTCTAGGTCGCCGATCGGAGTACCTGCTTGGCGCAGCGCGGCCCGCAGCTTCCCGTGGGTCTCTGCCGCCGCAACATCCCAAGGCAGCGTGGCTGCCACCGAAAAAAATGCCTCTGCCGCGCGCGCGAGCCGGGTAGATTCTGGTCTCAACGCTAAGCCATAGCAGATCTCCGAGTGCGTGATCGCGGAGATGGCCCAAGCGGCAGGGTCGAGCTCGAGCAGGCGCGCGTCAATCGCAGCGTGGCCGCGCATGATTGCGCTGACGGTGTTCGTGTCGAGTAGGTATTGAAGGGCCGCCATTGCGGGGCGCTATTCCGTTATGTCGGCAAAGGGATCACGGGCGTCGCTCCTCTGCATCCGCTCAGGCTCGGACAGGAAACCCGCCTCCAGCGAGCCGAGCGCGTTGCGCGCGGCCACGAAGTCCGCATACGGCGCGCGCGCCGACAGGATCACGTCGCCGGTGGCAAGGTCACGCCGGACGTAGACAACCTCGCCGGCGAAGCGGAAGTCAGCGGGCAGACGAACCGCCTGGCTGCCGCCGCTCGCGAAGAGCCGGGCTGGTTTAGAGGATGTGGCGAGCGGCATGACGGACTCCTTTCCCACATAGGAGGGTGGAGAGAAGGGAGCCCGGAGGCAGTAGATACATAGTGTAGCTATAACATTTCGAGCCGTCAAACGAATGTTGGCACCCTAATCGACACTGGCTAGCTTGCGCAATGACCCGAGCTGTGCGCTTTATGTGCCGAGTTTGTGCGATAATGTGGCATGAGCGACGTTGAAGTGATCGAACAGCCGTCTCTGGCGGCTGAGACCTATCAAGAGTTCATCGACCTCCTGCGCGAGCCCGATGCGGAGGCGACCGTCCTGTCGGCGAAGCGATTCAGCCAAGCGCTGAACATTGACCTGCAAAGCCTGGCCGAGTACGCGCACGTCCATCGCAACACCGTCTCGCGAGCGCCTTCTTCGCGCAGCGTCCAGGAGTACCTGCGCGAGGCGCTGCGCGTCATCAAGGCCGCCACCGAGCTGAACGGGGAGCTGCGGCGAGGCCTCTTCTGGTACCGGAACGAGCCGCTTTCGGCGTTCGGCTACACGACGGCCGAGCGGCTGGTCTCGCAGGGCAGGGCGGACGATGTCCTGCGCTACGTCGCGTCCCTCGAGGCCGGCGCCGCCGGATGATCCTCGGCGACCCGGGGGTCGTCACCGCCTACCGGATGCACCTGCCGAGGTGGGCGATGCAGGCCGACCAGCGGTGAGGGCGCCCGAAGGCACGGTGGGCCTCAACCGGCCTGGCGTCGCCGCGGTGTACCTCTCGCTCGAAGTCCGCGGTGGCCGAAGGAAGGGAAACCGACAAGCGTGGTTAAGGCTCTGCTTCTGCTGATGCTCAAAACGATGTAGAATGATGCAACCATTGATGCGACGGGGATACTGATGCGTACGACCTTGACGATCGAAGATGAGCTCTTTGCGCGAGCGGTCGCCCTCGCCGAACCCGGCATTGAGCGATCCGAACTCCTCAAAGAATGCGTCAAGGCCTTCATCCAGCGACAGACGGCTCGCCGCCTGGCTGCGCTCGGGGGTCACGCTCCCGAGGTGGAGTTGGCGCCGCGTCGGCGCGAGTCCGCGACGGCTCAGTGAACGTCCTCGTCGACACGTCGGTCTGGGTCGCGCACTTCAAGCAGGCCAATGAGCACCTAGTTGATCTTCTGAACTCGGGCTGGGTGGTCTGCCACCCCTACGTCGTCGTCGAAATCGCCTGCGGCACGCCTCCAGGCCGCCAATCGCTCATCGAGATGCTGAGCCAGCTCGAGTCCGTGCCGGTGGCTACACCGGGGGAGCTTCTTCAGATGATCGGGCGCCGTGGCCTGCAGGGCCGCGGCTGCGGCTTCGTCGACGTCAGCTTGCTCGCGTCCGCGTTGTTCACCGAGCAAACGCGCCTCTGGACGTTGGACAAGCGCCTGGAGGCGGTTGCCTCCGATCTGGGACGGAGCTATCGGCTGGCGCTTCAATCCTAGGGACCAAGGGTTTCCACGGAGCCGAGCGGCCCGAAGACAACTGTTCCTCGAAAGACGAGCGATGCCGGTAGGGCAGGGCCGCAGAGTCGCCGGCAGCCTGATCGCCTGGTGTCGGCTCGTCGACGGCATTCACCTGGATTGAGTGAGAAACGGGTTGAGCGGTGGGCGAGTCGCACGCCATTCAATACATGATAAGTATCCTTATCATGGTGCTCAGAAAGGCTTGCCAAATCGGCTATTTTGAGGTCACACTGGAAAAAGCGCTTTTGATCCGTCTTTTGATCCTTCAATCGCGTCGCACCGGCACCCGAAACGACCATGCGCCAGAGCATCCAGAACCGCCGCGCTGAAGACGAATTTATCGCCCGAGGTTTGGTTTCGGCCGAGGAGGCCGCCCGCAGCCGTCGCTATCACGTCGCATCGGCGGTGCACGCAGAGTTGCAACGGCGGCTCGACCGGCGCAAGAAGGATCTGCTCAAATGAGGCTCAGCAAGCTTCGGTGCGGCGTGGCTCCCTGCGCGTCGGCACGAGCGTGATCGTGGAGCAGACGTATCCGGCCCCTCTCTTCGGCACCGCGCTGGCCGATACGTGGGACGAGGCCTGGAAGGGGATCGGTCGCCATCCGCCCCCCGGCCTGCGCCAGAACGTCCAGGCCGCCTGGTCGGAAGAGCAGCGTCACTATCATGACCTGCGCCACCTCGGCGAATGCATGGCGCTCTGGCAGCGTTGGCAAGACCAGGCTTTGCATGCCGGAGAAGTCGCCCTGGCGCTCTGGTTCCACGACGCCGTCTACGACCCGCAGGGAGGGGACAACGAGCTCAAGAGCGCCAGCTGGGCGGCACGCAGCCTAAGTGCGGCCGGCGCCGACGACGAGGTCGCTCAGCGTGTCTTCGAGCTCATCATTACAACCCGACACGGCGAGCCGGCGCTTGTCACCGAGCGAGACGATGCCGCGCTTCTGCTCGACATCGACCTGGCGATTCTCGGCAGCCCGAGCGAGCGCTTTGAAGGCTATAGCCAGGACATCCGCAACGAGTACGCCTGGGTGCCGGGTCGCCTCTACCGGAACAAGCGGATTGCGGTGCTGCAGGGCTTCGCAGCCAGGAAGCGGATCTATCAGACGGCGCCCGCCGCCGAGCTGCTCGAGGCCCAGGCGAAGAAGAACCTGGAGTCGGCGATCTACAGGCTCAACGAATGACCGAGCCCCTGCGTCTGGAGCCCCTGCGTCTGTTTAGCTCGGCCGGGGAGGGGAGCGCGTCGCCACGCCGACCCATGAGCCCCGAGCCGCGCCGCAAGCTCCACGTCGGCCACTTCGCCCTGATGCGTGCGGTCGTGCAGGGGATCGACGTCAAGGCGAGCTGGGAGCGGTACCTGCGCCCGGAAGGCGACCCGAGCGACCAGCGGCTCGTTCGCTCGACCATCGCCTGGATTCGCGACGCCTTTGCGGCCGCTGCGCGGCGCGAGGATCGTTTCGGCACGGCCCGGCTGGTGCGCCTGGACGCAAGCCGGATCGCCGAGCCTGCCCCCGAACTTCCGAGCCTGGAGGGGTTTGCGGAAGAGGCCGGGCTCGTCGACTACTCCCAGGCCGAGCAGATCGCCGCATTCGAAGCCAAGTTCGGCTCGGCCACCGCCCGGCAAAAGCGCCGCGCGCGCCTGGTCGAGCGTCAGCTCGAGGCGATCGCCTGGCTGCAGGCACTCGTTGCCCAGCCGCCGCGAGCCGGCGACGCCGTTGCATCCTGGCTCAACCCGGCCCTCGTGGCGCACCTACACGGCGCTGACATCTTCACCCTGGCACAGCTGGTCGAGCGCATCAACGGCATCGGCCGAAGATGGTTCGCCGGGGTCAAGGGGATGGGACAAGGCAAGGCCGAACGCATCGTCGAATGGCTACGAGAACACCAGGAGTCCACGGGCCTCGCCATCGGCCGGCACGTCGCGACCGCCAGGGCGCAGCTCTACCGCCATGAGCTGAACGGTGTGGTCGCGCCTTCGAGCGACGTCCGGCCGCTGGAGAAGTTCATCGTCCCGTCCGAGCTCGACGGCAGCCGCGGCCTGTACCGGCGGCCGCAGGCGCAGTGCCTGCTCAAGGCCGGCAACGACTACCAGGCGATCCTCGCCTGGCTCGCCTCCAAGCACGGACTTGATGCCGAGCAGAAGCAGGAAGTCAAGCGCCGGCGCCGGCACAAGGACCTCGAGGTACCGAGCGAGCTCGACTGGCTGCAGGCGCTCTCGCATACGCAGCGTGCGTATCGCAAGGAGGCCGAGCGGTTCCTGCTCTGGGCGGTCGTCGAGCGCGCCAGGGCACTGTCGTCGATGACGAACGAGGACTGCGTCGCGTATCGGGATTTTTTAGGGGATCCGCAGCCGCGGCGGCGCTGGTGTGCGCCGCGCTCGAGAGAACGCTGGTCGCCGCTCTGGCGGCCGTTTGAAGGGGCGCTGTCGGCCTCGGCGCAGCGCCATGCGATCACGGTGCTGAAGAACCTCTACGGGTTCCTGGTCGAGCAAAACTATCTGGTGGGCAATCCGTGGTCGGCGGTGCAGGTGCGGCGCAGCAGCGAGCCGAAGGTCAATCCAGGGCGGAGCTTGACGGTGGCGCAGTGGCGGTTCGTGGAGGGGCAGCTGGAGATGCTGCCCACGACGTCGGCGCACCTGCGTCTGGCCTTTGCGCTGCGGCTGCTGTATGCGACCGGGGTGCGGCTCTCGGAGGTCGTCGCCGCCAGCGTCGACGATCTGCGCTGGGTCGAGTACCCGGCCGATGCGAACGACGACGAGAGCGTCGAGGGCTGGATGCTGCGGGTGGTCGGCAAGGGGCAGAAGGTCCGTGAGGTGCCGGTGCCGATCGA
>JBDTIO010000294.1:0-4649 GCA_039936375.1 Caldimonas sp.
ATCTTCAGCACCGCGTCGGCCTGATCGTGCGCGTCAATCAACACACCGCCACGCTCGACTGCGACGGCCAGAAGTGGCGGGTCGCATTCGAACTGCTTCGACATCTCGTTGACGTCTGACCCACGAGGCCACCAGCAACGGTACTCGTCGGACTATTACTGTTCACGAGCGTCAGGGATCTGGACAAAAAGCTCATGCGCTACATCCGTCAGTACAACAAAGACCCAAAGCCGCTGAAATGGAAGTACGACAATCCACGTCGCCACATCCGGTGCAATTCATCTGGTTCGGCGGACTAGCGCGCAGCGCGGGCCCCCCGGCGATCTCGACCGACGCCGCGGTGCTCGTCCTCGGCGCCCGCGGCTACGAAACCTCGGTCCAGGGCAAGAATGGTTTCGTTTGCTTCGTCCAGCGCTCTTGGGCCGCGGGCTTTGAAGACCGACCCCGAATTCTGGAATCCGAAAATACGCGCGCCGAACTGCTTTAACGCGTCGGCCACACGCACAGAGCTCCCGCAGTATCTAAAGCGTACTGAGTGGGTGCTTGCCGGGGAAAGCAAGGAGCAGATGATCGAGCGCACCCGAACCGCTGTGGCGGATCGCGACTTCAGAAGTCCCGAGCCGGGGGCGCTGTCCTTCATGCTATCGAAGCAGGGCTACATCAACGACCAGGCCGCATGCCCTTGGCTTCCACATGTCATGCTGTTCATTCCGCACGGCCAGACCGCCGCTTGGGGAGCAGGCATCGAAGGCTCGCCCATCCTCGGTAGCGACCGTACGGCAATCGAATCGACCGTGCTTTTCATTCCAGTGCGCCGCTGGTCGGACGGTTCGCCAGCCCCGGCTCCAGCCGAGCCGCACACGCATACGAAGTAGCGTTGGGTCTCGACTCTCGACTATGGCGACGCGGCCCGCCTGGCGCAGGTGTTCTCGAACCTGCTCGATCGTTGATGGCAAGACAGGTTGGACCGGGGCTGGTCGAACCCGACGTGGACAGTGAGCTTCGAGCTCGAAGCCTTGTTGAGGCGCCAGCCAGCGCATTCCATCATTCCATCAGGGCCGAAGCGCTTCGCGCGTCTGAAGGCCGGATGTATGTCTGCAATCTTCTCCTGCTCGCCAGCAATGTGAGAGAGCCTTGCAAACTGAGGGCGTCCGTGTATGTCCACGGCGGCGGGCGTCGCTTGCGACGAACGACCGACGCGGTGCGCAAGTTGGTGCCACATATTGCGCGGCGACCCTTGTGAAGCGATCCGCGTAGAGGATCGCGAATTGATTCATCGCTGCCTTCCAATCTGGCGCGGCCCGGCCCCAGTCATTGGTGACGCTGCGCAGCGCCAGCCAGATCAGCTTGGTGGCGGCAACGTCGCTCGGGAAGTGCCGCGCGTCTTGATGATCTTGCGGAGCCGCGCGTTGATGCTCTCGATGGCATTGGTTGTGTAGACGACCTCTCCTTCACGGCAGCATGAAGGCGAACGGCGCGACGAAGGAATCCAAGGACAGCGACAAGACCTAGTCGTAGGCCCTGAACCTGATGGTCGGGTCGCGCTTGATCTGGTCGACGAGCGCGACTTCCCAACTCAGGTAGTTGCGCGCATGCTTCTCGAACTCTTCTGCGTGCTCGTGCTCGTAGGGCTTGTACCAGACGTCGTCGAGCGTGGTGGTTTTGCGCTCCTCGATGCCGGCCTCTTCGGGCAGTTTTGCGGCGAACCACGCGGTGCTGCCGCCGTCCAGGACCAGCACTTCGGCTTTCGGCCAGAGGGCGGCTGCTTCGCGTGCCGCAAGGTGGGCCTGTAAGCCGTCCGGCGAAACCAGTACCACGCTGCGCGCATCGCCGACTTTGCCGCCCGCTGCTTCCAGCCGCGAGCGCACCGCCCACCATGAGCCGGGAATGTGGCGGGCGCGAAACTGCAGGCTGGTGGAGAGATCGAGCACCACCGTGCCGCCGTGACTGTGGCGCATCGCGAGTTGTGCAGGGGCCACGCTGTCATGGCGCCTGAAGCCCAGAGCGGCAGGGCGGCGCGGGCCGCTTTCGGTCCGCCAGCCGGCAAAACCGTCCGTACCTTCGGGCTCGAGCACGTACGCCTCATTCCAGCCCATCTGGTTGAGCCAATGCGCGGTCATCACCGAGCGCACGCGCGCCGGGTCGATGAGCACGACGCGGGCGTTGCGCACGCCCAAGTACTCGTCTGTCGCCTGCACCACCTGTCCGCCGGCAGCATGCTTCGAGCCGGCGATGTGGGCTTGCCTGAATTCCTGTTCCGAGCGGACGTCGAGCATGAAGAGGGACCGGTTCGGATCCTTCTGCCAGGCCTGCACCTGTTCGCGGGTGGCGAACTTGACTTCGAATCTTTTCGCGACCTGCGCGACCGCTGCATGCGCCTTGGCGAGGCCGGCGCGGGAGGGCGGCGGTGCCTCGTGCGTAGAGCCGCGCTCGCATTCGAAGCCGGCCAGCTCCCAGCCCATGGTGCCATCCTTGAGCGCCACGATTTCGTTGACCAGGCCGGCGTTCTTGAGCGACTGGCAGCCGATGATGCTGCGCGTACGGCCGGCGCAGTTCACCACCACCAGCGTGTCGGCGTCGGGCGCGAGGTCATGCACGCGATAGACGAGTTCCGCGCCCGGCGCGTCGATCCCGCCGGGGATGTTCATGCGGTGGTATTCGTCGTAGGGGCGCGAGTCGAGGATGACGAGCTTGCGGCCGCTGTCGATGAGTTTCTTGACGTCCTCGGGCGGAACGCGCGGAGTGTCGTAGTGGTGCTCGACGAATTCGCCGAAGGCTTTGGACGGCACGTTGACGCCGGAGAACAGCTCGCCGCCGGTCGCCTTCCAGGCCGCGCAGCCACCTTCAAGTATCGAAATGTCGGTGTAGCCGAAGGCTTGCAGTTTCGCGGCTGCCTTTTCAGCAAGGTCTTCATTGCCGCCGTCGAGCAGAATCAGCGGCACGCCGCGCCGGGGCGCGAGGTCCTCGACCATGAATTCGAGCTTGGAGAGCGGCAAGGAGCAGGCGAAGAACGGATGGCCCTGGTAGTGCACACCCTGCTCGCGCACGTCGAGCAGCGCAAACTCGGCGGGCGCGACGAGCAACTCGCGCAGCATCGCCGGCGAAATGCGCCGCGTCATGCCATATCGGCGCGGGCTTCGCGGATGTCCGAGTGCGCGGGGAAGATGCCCCAGGTTTTTTCGGAAGCCTTGTAGAACTCGCGCTTGTCGAGCTGTTCCAGCGCCAGGCCGTACATGTGGAAGTTCAGCAGCGGCGCGGTGATGTGGATGGAATGCAGGTCTTCGGGCATGAACGCCACGCCGGAGCCCTGCCTCACCACGTGCGAATCGCCTTTCTCGGTCACGCCGCCGTCCTGGCTGCGGTCGTAGAACTTGTTCGTTTCCTCGCCGGTCACGCCGACGATCACCGCCCAGGTGGTGTGGTTGTGCGCGGGCGTGTCGTAGCCGCCGATCGAGGCGTTGGCATACAGCGCGAATCGATGGTCTGCGTCTTCCGACAAGCGGTAGAGACAGGAAGCGCGCGGGCCGCCGGGAGCGGGTGGCGGGAAATCGGCTTCGGTGAACAGGTCGGTGCGTGCGGCGAGTTGGGTCAGGCGCTCGCGGATTTTCGAGAGGCTGTGGCGGGTGACGCCGTCGGTTTCTTCGATCGCGCGGATGTCGGCTACTACGGCTTCGATCGCTTTGGCGCGTTCTTCGATTCGGTCCATGGTCCGGTCCTCCTAGGGCTGAAATTTTATCGCCATGGCGTTGGTGCAGGGAGGCGTGGCGGACGAGGGTCGACCTCCGCTGCCGGCGGCTCACGCTGAGGCTACCAAACGGCGGGACGGAGTTGAGTCTTGCGGCATCGAGCATGCGTGGAGGAGGGCGAGCCAAAGTGTGGGTAAACCGAGCTGCTGGCAAGCAAGGGCCGCAGAAAACTCAAGCCGCGAAAGCATTTTCAAAAGCGATTTGACTGCTGGGAGATGGTGTCGGAGGAAGTCGAGAAAACGCCTCTATAGCCGCATTTCGCCTCAGCGCAGCGTCACGATCAGAGGCGCGAGGTCGAAGCGTCCCTGGGCCGCGAGCAGCGGCGCCCACAGATCGCCCACCTTGGCGATGCGCGCCGGCATGTTGCGCAGGTCGAAGTCTTCGATCCGAGCGCCTGCGGCGAGCTCGTCCCACGTGATCGGCGCAGAGACGGTGGCGAGCGGCCGCGGCCGCGGCGAGTAGGCCGACGCGAGCGTGCGGCCCCAGGCGTTCTGGTTGTAGTCGATGAGGATGCGGCCGGCCGGCCGCTTCGCGATGCGGTACTCGGCGGTGACGACGTCGGGCCGCAGCGCCGCGAGGTTGAAAGCGAAGCGCTTGGCGAAGGTCCAGACCTGCTTCTGCGTCGGCCCGCGCGCGATCGGCACATAGACATGCAGGCCGCGCGAGCCGGTCGTCTTCACGATCGGCCGCATCCCCAATCCCTCGAGGCCAGCACGCACCAGCCCGGCCGTCTCGACGACGCCGTCGAAACTTGCCTCAGGCACCGGATCGAGGTCAAAGTGCAGATAGTCAGGCCGATCGACGTCGTCGCAGCGTGCATACCATGGGTTGAGGTCGATGCAGCCGAGGTTGACGACCCACAGCAGTGCGGCGAGGTCCTGGATGATCGGGAAGTCAATCACA
>JBDTIO010000295.1:0-8815 GCA_039936375.1 Caldimonas sp.
TGAGCTGCGCGACGAAGTGGCGCGCAGTGCCCAGGGCACGCGCCAGGAGCTCGGCGCGACGCTCGGCGATTTTCAGCGCACGGTGCTGGCGCAACAGGGCGAGGTCGCGCGGACGCAGAACGAACAGGTCGACGCCTTCAGCCGGCAGCTCGCCGCGACTCAGCAGCAGCTTGCCGATTCGCTCGGCCAGACGACTTCGGCGCAGATCGAGCAGGCGAGACTCGCGCGCGAATCGCTCGACGCGACGCTTGGCGCGCAGGGCCTGCGCCAAACGAGCTCGCTGCGCGAGCTGGCCGACTCGCTCAACCAGCAATTGCAGGCGCTGGTTCGCGCCAACGATCAGCGTATGGGCGAAGTGCGGGCGTCGGTCGAGACCAAGCTCGCGGCGATCCAGCTCGACAATGAAAAGAAGCTCGAGCAGATCCGTGCCACTGTCGACGAGAAGCTGCATGCGACGCTCGAGCATCGCCTGGGCGAGAGCTTTCGACAGGTCGCCGAGCGGCTCGAGCAGGTGCACCGCGGCATCGGCGAGATGCAGAAGCTGGCGAGCGATGTCGGCTCGCTCAGCCGGGTTCTCACCAACGTCAAGACACGCGGCATCTTCGGCGAGGTGCAACTCGCGGCCTTGCTCGAACAGGCTTTGACGCTCGAGCAGTACGCGACCAATGTCGAGACCGTGCCGGGCACCGGAGCGCGGGTTGAATTCGCGATCAAGCTGCCGGGCCGACGTGACGACGGCGTCCCGCTCTGGCTGCCGATCGACTGCAAGTTTCCGCGCGAGGACTACGAGCGGCTGGTTGAAGCGCAGGAGGCCGCCGATCGTGCCGCCGTCGAGCTTCATTCGCGTGCCATCGAGATGCGTCTGCGCAAGGAGGCGCTGGCGATTCGCGACAAGTACGTGTCGCCGCCGCACACCACCGACTTCGGCATCATGTTCCTGCCGACCGAGGGGCTCTACGCCGAAGCGCTTCGCCGGCCCGGGCTCGTCGAGAGCCTGCAGCGCGAATACAAGGTGATGCTCACCGGTCCGACGACATTGCTCGCGACCCTCAGCAGCCTGCAGATGGGCTTTCGCACGCTTGCCCTTGAAAAGCGCACTTCCGAGGTGTGGGACACACTCAGCGCGGTGAAGACGGAGTTCGGAAAGTTCGGCGCGGCGCTCGCCAACACGCGAAAGAAGCTCCACGAGGCAAGCAAGACGATCGACGACGCCGAGGTGAGAACACGCGCAGTGGAGAGGAGCTTGCGCGGCGTCGAAACGCTGAGCGACGAGCGCGCCCAGGCACTTCTTCCGGGCACGCTTTTCGACGACGACGCCGGCGATGCCTGAGCCGGGCTGGGGCGTCCACCATCGGATCGCCTGACAAGAGCGCGGCTTCCCTGGCCCGGCCGCTGCTGGCCTTGATCGGCGGCCAGATCGCCTTGCATTCGTGCATGGCTGGGATTCGCATGGCGGCGCCGCTCCAGGCCCCGAACGAGGGACACGCAGCCTGGGCCGTCGGCGTGTTGCTCGGCCTCTTCGCCGCCGCGCCGATCGCGCTGGCCATGAGCGCGGGCCGGCTCGCCGATCGTCACGGTACCACCGGCGGATTCGCGTCGCCGTCATTTTCGAGGTCGCCGGCGGACTGTGCGCTGCCTTGTCCACCGTTCTCGGAAGTGGCGGATTCATTGCCCTCTGCGTTGCCGCGACGCTGACCGGCGCCGGTGCGAACTTCGGCCTGATCGCGATTCAGCGCGCCGCCGCCCGCATGGCCCACGACGCCACCGAGCTCAAGCGCGTCTTCAGCTGGCTGGGCCTGGCCCCGGCGCTGTCGAACGTGATCGGGCCGGTGCTCCGGAACGCTGATCGATGCCAGCGGCTTTCGTCTCGCATTCGCCGTGCTCGCGGCGCTGCCCTGGGCCACGCTCGTTTGGGCGCGCTTCGTCACGGTCGAGGCGCGCGAGGCGCGCCCGGCACGGCCGCCGGGGCAGAGCTCGTGGAAGCTGCTCGAAGCGCCAGGTTTCGGCCGGCTCCTGCTCTTCAACTGGCTGCTCTCGTCGAGCTGGGACGTGCATTCGTTTCTGGTCCCCAGCCTCGGCCACCAGCTGGGCTTTTCGGCTTCGGCGATCGGCCTCGTTCTTGGCGTGTTCGCCACGGCCGTGACGGTCGTTCGCCTGGCCATTCCGATCATTGCCCACCGCCTGCGCGAGTCGCACGTGCTGATGGGCTCGATACTCCTCTGCGCGCTCGTCTTCGTCGTCTATCCGTTCGCGAAAACGGCGTGGCTGACGGGATGCTGTGCCGTCGTACTCGGCCTGGCCCTCGGCGCCGTCCAGCCGATGATCATGACGACGCTGCACCAGATCACGCCTGCCGACCGGCACGGTGAGGCGATCGCCCTGCGCTCGATGGCCATCAATTGCTCGAGCGCACTGATGCCGCTGGCCTTCGGTCTGGCCGGCGCGACCCTCGGCGCTTCGGCGCTGTTCTGGTTGATGAGCCTGGCCGTGGCCAGTGGCAGCATTGCCGCCCGCCACGTGGCCGGCGGCCCCGCGCCCTCAGAACCTGATGCCGCTCGGTGAAGCGGGAAGGGCAGAGCGCGCGGCAGGTGCCGGCGGCGCGTCGCTGCGCGAGTCCGCTCGTGCCGACGCCGCTGGCGCCTGCTCGACGAGTGGCGTCGCGGGGCGGTACTGGTAGCTGGTCGGCAAGCGGGATGTCCGCGGATAGCCGGCGGCATCGAGATAGGAGTTCCAGACGTCCGGGGAAAGACCGCGCAGCGTCTGCGAGCCGACGGTCAAGGTCGGCGCGTCCTGGGCACCTGTCAACCGCTGCAGGGCATCGCTGTCCTGCGTCGTCGAGACCGTCCGTTCGCTGAAAGGAATGCCACGCTGCTTCAGCATCTGCCTCGCCGACGCGCAGGGCTCGCACGCGGTAGTGACGACGTAGAGCGTCACCGGATATTTGCTGGCCACCTGGCGCAGCTCGAACGGAAGATCGGAGGCGAGATCCTGGGTGGCCGCGGCACGCGCGCCGAGCGGCACGACCTTGCCTTCGTCGGCGTTGGGCTCGCGATCGGTGTACGTGACCTTGCCATCGGTGCCGATGACCTTGAACTGAGCCTGGCTCGCGGTCGCGGCAAGCACCGCCAGCGCGACAAGCGCAGCGCGCGGCAGGCAACGAAGGAAGTGGGAGGGAGCACGCGAAGTCATGCGATTTCGACAAAGCAGGGCGAACAGCGAATCTAACCCAGCGACCGCCCGCGAACAAGCCGGCGCGCGACCACAACTTCACGCAAGTCGTGTCGCATGTTGCCGGCGCCGCTCCGCGGACTCCACGGTATTGGCGAGCAGCATGGCGATCGTCATCGGCCCGACGCCGCCGGGTACCGGCGTGATTGCCGCCGCCACTTCGGCGACGGCTTCGAAATCGACGTCACCGCAGAGCTTGCCGGCTCTCGGCTCGCCCTCGGGAATGCGGTTCATGCCGACGTCGATGACGACGGCACCGGGCTTGACCATCGAAGCGGTGACCGTGTTTCTGCGGCCGGTGGCGGCGACGATGACGTCGGCCCGGCGCGTGTGCTCGGCCAGGTCCGGCGTACGACTGTGGCAGATCGTGACAGTCGCATCCGCTTGCAAAAGAAGCAGAGCCATCGGCTTGCCGACGGTGTTGCTGCGGCCGATGACGACGGAATGCTTGCCGCGCAGGTCGATGCCGGTGCTCTCGATCAGTTTCATGCAGCCCGACGGCGTGCAGGGCTTGAATCCGGGCAGGCCGGCGAGCAGGCGACCGGCGCTTTCGATCGAATAGCCGTCGACGTCCTTGCTCACTGCAATCGCCTCGATCACGCGAGCCGGGTCGATGTGCTTGGGCAAGGGCATCTGCACCAGGATGCCGTGCACGCTGTCATCGTCGTTCAAGGCGGCGATACGGGCGAGCAGCGAGGCCTCGTCGAAGCTCTCTTCGTATTTCTCGAGGACCGAGCGGATGCCCGTCTCTTCGCAGGCCTTGATCTTGTTTCGAACGTAGATCTCGCTGGCCGGATCGTCGCCGACCAAGAGGACGGCGAGGCCGGCCCGGTAGCCGGCCCCGGCGAGCTCTGCGGTACGTTCGGCGAGCTGAACGCGCAGCGCCCGGGCGATGCCGCTGCCGTCGATCCGCGCCGCGGTCAAACCTTCGAGGGCGCGCCGAGCGCGATCTTGAGCAGGTCGGCGACCGTGTTGGCGTTCAGCTTTTCCATGATGTTGGCGCGGTGTGCCTCCACCGTCTTGATGCTGATGCCCAGATCGTCGGCAATCTGCTTGTTCAGCCGGCCGGCGACGATGCGCTCGAGCACCTGCGCTTCGCGCGTCGTCAGGCGCGACAGCAAGGCGTCGCGGCTGGCCGCTTCCTGGTGCTTCGAGAAATCGACGCGGGCCCGCTCGAGCATCTTCTCGACGAGAGCGACGAGCTCGTCTTCCTTGAACGGCTTTTCGATGAAATCCTCGGCGCCCTTTTTCATCGTCGTCACCGCCATCGGCACGTCGCCGTGGCCGGTGATGAAGGTGACGGGCAGTGGCGAGCGGCGCTCGAGCAGCCGGTCCTGCAGTTCGAGGCCGCTCATGCCATCCATGCGGATGTCGGCGATCAAGCAGGCGACTTCGCGCGGATCGAAGCGCGACAGGAACGATTCGGCCGAGTCGAAGCACTTGACGCGGTAGTCCTTGCCTTCGAGCAGCCACTGCAGGGAATCGCGCACGGCTTCGTCGTCGTCGACGACGTAGACGGTGCCTTTCTTCGGGATCAGGCTCATGCTGTGGCGGCCGCAGGGGCTTCGGTGCGTGAAGGTTCGACGGGCAGCGTGAACGAAAAACGGCAGCCGGCGGGCGTCTCGCCATTGTAGAGGTTGACCGCCTTGATCCGGCCCCGGTGGCTCTCGATGATCGAGCGGCACAAGCTGAGGCCGATGCCCAAGCCGTCGACCTTGGTCGAGAAGAAGGCCTCGTACATCCGGGCGATGACTTCGTCCTTCAGCCCCGGGCCCTTGTCGCTGACGGTGAACTCGATGACGTCGCCTTCTTCGGGCGTATGCCGCGGCACGACACGCAACTCGATGCGCCGTCGCGAGCTCGGCAGCTTGGCGTTGTCGATGGCTTCGGCGGCGTTCTTCAGCAGGTTGAGGACGACCTGCTCGATCAGGATCGGATCGACCATGATCGTCGGCAGGCGTTGTGCGACGTAGGTCTGGATCGAGACGTTGCGCCGGCGCAGCTCGATGCCGGCGAGATCCACCGCGTCTTCGACGATGGTCTGCGCCGACGATTTCTGCCGCTGCGGCTCGCTTCGTTTCACGAAGGCGCGGATGCGGTGAATGATCTGGCCGGCGCGCTCGGCCTGGCGCGAGGTCTTCTGCAACGCGGCGATCAGGTCGCCCTTGTCGATGGCGTTGTTCTCGACTCTCGTGACCATGCCGTTGCAGTAGTTGGTGATTGCCGTCAGCGGCTGGTTCAGCTCGTGGGCCACCGAAGACGCCATCTCGCCCATCGTCACCAGCCGGCTCGTCACCTGGGCCCTTTCCGCCTGTTGCGAGGCGACGGCTTCGGCGTTGCGGCGCTCCGAGATGTCGGTCGCAATCAGCATCTGCGCCAGGCGCCCATCGGTCCATTGCAGATACCGGGCGCGCACGTCGAACCACTTGCCGGCGGTTTTCACGAAGACCTCGCGCGAATCGGAACCCGCCGCCGTAAGCTCCTGCGTTGGCAGGCCGCCGAGCGCGTCGACAGCGTCGCCGAAATCGCTGTCAGGCGGCATCGGCAGCGATTCGCCACCCGAGAGCTTGGCGTGGCCTTTCGGATCGGCGCCGAACCACAGCCGGTACGAGCGGTTCGCGAACAGCAGCTCGCCCTGCTGCACCGAAAGCACCGACACGGCGGTATCGAGGCCTTCGAGCACAGTCGTGAAGCGCTCGTGCGACGCGGTCAGCTGATCGCGGATCCGCTTGGCTTCGGTGATGTTCGTCATCGACGTCATCCAGCCCGTCTGCTGCCCTTTCGGGTCGATCAGCGGCGAGACGTACATGCGCGCATCGAACAGCGAGCTGTCCTTTCGCATCACCTTGACCTCGATGCCGCCGGCCGGGCTGCGACCCTGCAGCTCCTGCTCGAGCAAGCGGGCATTCTCGTCACGCCGGCCGTGCGGCCAGTAAGGAAAGGGCGGCCGTTCGCCGATGAGGTCGGCCTCGGAGAAGCCGGTCATGGCGCAGAACGCGGGGTTGACGTAGCTGATGCAGCCCTCGAGGTCCATCGCTCGCATGCCCGTAAGCATCGAGTTCTCCATGGCGCGTCGAAAGTTCATTTCCGAGACCAGCGCTGCCTGCATCTGCAGGCGCCGACGCATGTGCCGCCAGGTGCCGAGCAGCATCCACACGGTGAGCACCGAGAGCGCCATCACCATCCAGAACAGCGTGTTGCTGATCAGGCCGATCGATGTTCGGTAGCCCTCGCCGCGCAGGATGAGGCCGTTCTCGGCCGGCGCCACCGGCAATTCGTAGACGATCGACGGCCGGGTCGCGTTGCTGCCCGGCGGCGTCATCACCGTGCTGGCCAGCGAATGGGTTCGCGTGTCGACGAGCGACATGGCGTGTCGGCGCGAGACTTCGGGAGGCACGTCGTAGCGAAGCAACCGCTCGACCGAATATTCGCCCACCAGCGCGCCGCTGAACTTGCCGCGCTCCATCAGCGGGATGAGAACCTGGAACACCGGGTTTCCGAAGCTGTCGCTGAACGGCTTCGAATAGACCGTCTGATGCGAGTCGCGAGCCCGCACGAAAGCGCGTTCGGGCTCGGACTCGGCGTTCTCGATCGGCAGCGACGCTGGCGTGTCGATGCCGGTGATCCCGGTCTCCGGCGGAAAGCTCGTCCCGGAATATCCGGCAACCTTGGCGCGCGATGCGGCCAGCCAGATCAGGTTCGTCGTTTCCGGCCGCTCGCTCGTGAACGTCGATGCCTGTACCAGGAAACCCTCGCGGTCGAGCGTGTGCGTCACCAGCTCTCGACCGATGCGCACCAGTTGCTCGTCGTCTTCGATCAGACGCAAGCGAATCTGCTGCTGGGCGACTTCCGTGTCGCGCTGGACGGCCCCTTGCTCGCGTTCGAACTCTTCGTTGCGCAGGTACCAGAAGGCCGAAATGATCGCCGCCAGGAAGAGCAGCACCGAGGCCAGTGGGCCGAGTGTGGCGTAGCGATCCTGGCGGGCCGCAGACTGGCGCCGCCACCATCGGCCGAATACACGCTCGGCCCAGGTGCGGGTCGTTCGCGCAGAGGAAGTCGCCGCCGCGGCGCGTTGCATTCGACGATTATCCGTGTTGCACACGGAGGTTCAAATGGCCCAGGCCGTGAATATCGTTATATGAAAATGAACACCATCATGTGGAAGCAATCCATTTCGTGCGAAACTCAGAGTCGGCCAGAACAACACTGACGGAGACACACATGTCCGCCCTTCCCGAGCCCGCTCTCGGCGCCGCCGCCAACGACGCCGATGCCCAGGAAACACGCGAGTGGCTCGAGGCGCTCTCGGCGGTGATCGCCGCCGAAGGCGACAAGCGCGCGCACTTCCTGCTCGAGCAACTGATCGATCACGCGCGCCAGGCCGGCATCGATGTGCCGTTCTCGGCAAACACCGCGTACGTCAACACCATCCCTCCCGACCAGGAAGAGCGCACGCCCGGCAACATCGAGATCGAAGAGCGCCTGCGCGCCTGCATGCGGTGGAACGCGATGGCGATGGTGGTCAAGGCCAATCGCCTGCACCCTGCCGACGGCGGCGATCTCGGCGGCCACATCTCCAGCTTCGCTTCGGTGGCGACGATGTTCGGTACCGGCTTCAATCACTTCTGGCACGCGGCGACACCGGAGCATGGCGGCGACCTGCTCTACATCCAAGGCCACTCGTCGCCCGGCATTTACGCGCGCGCCTTCATGGAGGGCCGCTTGAGCGAAGAGCAGCTTCTCAACTTTCGCCAGGAGGTCGACGGCAAGGGCATCTCGAGCTATCCGCATCCCAAGCTCATGCCCGAGTTCTGGCAGTTCCCCACCGTGTCGATGGGCCTCGGGCCGATCATGGCGATCTACCAGGCGCGCTTTCTCAAGTACCTGCACGCGCGCGGCATCGCCGATACCTCCAAACGCAAGGTCTGGGTCTTCTGCGGCGACGGCGAGATGGACGAGCCCGAGTCGCTCGGCGCGATCGGGCTGGCCGCGCGCGAGAAGCTCGACAACCTGATCTTCATTGTCAACTGCAACCTGCAGCGCCTCGACGGGCCGGTGCGCGGCAACGGCAAGATCATCCAGGAGCTGGAGAGCGAGTTCCGTGGTTCCGGCTGGAACGTCATCAAGCTGATCTGGGGCAGCTACTGGGATCCGCTGCTCGCGCGCGACAAGGACGGCATCTTGCGCAAGGTGATGATGGACACCGTCGACGGCGACTACCAGGCGATGAAGGCCAACGACGGCGCCTTCGTTCGCAAGCACTTCTTCGGCCAGAACCCGAAGCTGCTCGAGTCGGTGGCGAAGATGAGCGACGAGGACATCTGGCGCCTGCAGCGAGGCGGCCACGATCCGCAGAAAGTCTACGCGGCGTTCCACCGCGCCGCGCATCACGAGGGCCAGCCGACCGTGCTCCTCGTCAAGACCGTCAAGGGCTTCGGCATGGGCAAGAGCGGCGAAGGCAAGAACACCGCGCACCAGACCAAGAAGCTGGTCGATGAGGACGTGAGGGCGTTCCGCGATCGCTGGGACATTCCGATTGCCGACGACAAGCTCGGCGACATCCCGTTCTACAAGCCGGACGAGAACA
>JBDTIO010000296.1:0-2626 GCA_039936375.1 Caldimonas sp.
TGGCGACCACTGGCTTCAGCCCTTCGCAGGCCAGCCCCGCAGCGAAGGTGACGGCGTGCTGCTCGGCGATGCCGACATCGAAGAAACGCTTCGGGAAGCGCTTTTCGAAATCGAGCATGCCCGAGCCACCACTCATCGCCGGCGTGATGCCGATGAGCCGCTCATCCTTCTCGGCCATGTCGCAGAGCCACTGGCCGAAGACCTGCGTGAAGGTCATCTTCGGTGGCGTTGCCGGCTTGACGATGCCCACCTTCGGGTCGAATGTGCTCGGCCCGTGATAGTTCACCGGGTCGTTCTCGGCGAGCTTGTAGCCGTAGCCTTTCTTGGTCACGACGTGAAGGAACTGCGGGCCCTTCAACTGGCGCAGGTTCTCGAGTGTCGGGATCAGCGAATCGAGGTCGTGGCCGTCGATCGGGCCGACGTAGTTGAAGCCGAACTCCTCGAAGATGGTGCCCGGCACGACCATGCCCTTGGCGTGCTCCTCGAAGCGCCGCGCCAGCTCGAACAGTGGCGGCGCATTCTTCAACACCGTCTTGGCGGTATCGCGCGCCGCGGCGTAGAACTTGCCGCTCATCAGCCGGGCCAGGTAGCGATTGAGCGCACCGACCGGCGGCGAGATCGACATGTCGTTGTCGTTGAGGATGACCAGCATGTCGGCCGGCACGCCGTCGTGCGGGCAACCGGCATTGTTGAGTGCCTCGAAGGCCATGCCGGCGCTCATGGCGCCATCGCCGATCACCGCCACCGCCTTGCGCGACTCGCCTTTCATGCGCGCCGCGACAGCCATGCCGAGAGCAGCCGAGATCGAGGTCGACGAGTGGGCGGTACCGAAGGTGTCGTATTCGCTTTCGTCACGTCGCGGGAAGCCGGAGATGCCGCCGAGCTGGCGCAGCGTCGCCATGCGGTCCTTTCGGCCGGTCAGCACCTTGTGCGGATAGGTCTGGTGGCCGACGTCCCAGACGATGCGATCGTGCGGCGTATCGAAGACGTGATGCAGGGCGATGGTGAGCTCGACTGTGCCCAGATTCGACGACAGGTGGCCGCCGGTCTGGGCGACGCTTTGGACGACGAACTCGCGCAGCTCGGCCGCCAGCTGCTTCAGCTCCGGGCGCGAAAGACGCCGGACGTCGGCGGGCGACGCGATCGAGTCGAGCAGCTGTCCCATCAGCTTTCCCTGTCGACGATGCGGTCGGCGAGCACGATCAGGCTCTCGACGTTGGCCAGGCCGCTGGCCCCGACAGCAGCTCGTGCGGCCTGGCGCAGCGCATCGGCGCGATGCCGTGCGGCGTCGAGGCCCAGCACGCTGACGTAGGTCGGCTTGTTGTGATGGAGATCCTTGCCGGCGGTCTTGCCGAGCGTGGCCGAAGCCTGGGTCACGTCGAGGATGTCGTCGACGACCTGGAAGGCCAGGCCCACGGCCTCGCCGTAGTCGGAAAGCGCCCGGGCTTGCGCCGGCGTCGTCGTGCCGCAGGCGGCGCCCATGAGGATGCTGGCCTTGAGCAGCGCGCCGGTCTTGCGCCGATGCATGTCGGACAGTGCCAGCTCGTCGAGCGGCAAGCCGACACTGGCCAGATCGATGGCCTGGCCGCCGGCCATGCCGGCGCCGCCGGCGGCTCGCGCCAGGAGGTTGCAAAGGTGGGCCTGCAAGGCTGGCGCGACCGCGTCGGCCGCCGGCGTCAGGACCTCGAAAGCGAGGGCCTGCATGGCGTCGCCGGCGAGCATTGCCTGGGCCACGCCGAACTTCACGTGGACGGTCGGCTTGCCCCGCCGCAGCACGTCGTTGTCCATGCAGGGCAGATCGTCGTGAACCAGCGAATAGGCGTGGATCAACTCGACGGCGCAGGCGGCGCGCAAGGCCGCCTCGCGTTCGCCACGTACGGCCTCGGTCGCGGCCAGGACGAGCAGTGGACGCAGCCGCTTGCCGCCGTCGAGCACGGCATAGCGCATCGCATCGCCGAGACCTGAAGGGGCATCGACCGGCACCCAGGCGTCGAGTGCCGACTCGACCGCGTCGAGCGCCTCGAGCGACCAGGTCTCGAATGGATCCCGTTTCATAAGGCCCCCACGCTCACTTCGCTGCCTCGCGAGAGGGCGTGGCCGGCCGGTGCATCCTTCTCGCTCATGCTGTCGGCCACGCCTTGAGCTGGCCGTCTTCGAGCACCTTCACCTGCTGCTCGACAGCCTCGAGTCGGCCGCGACAGAACTGCAGCAACCGGGTGCCGCGGCGATAACCTTCGAGCAAGCCTTCGAGTGGCAACTGACCTCCCTCCATCGCCGCCACGAGCGCTTCCAGCTCGGCCAACGCCGCTTCGTAGTTCGCCGGAACAGGGGCGTCGTGGCCAGGTTCGATCGCAGTCGTCATCGGTATCGGCAAAGCTTCGATTGTAGTCAGCCGTACTGCCCCCACGTCCCTGCGGCGCCGACCAGCGCACGCTTCGAGGCGAGGCGCGGCTTCGGTCATTCGACGAGATGCGGGCACGCACCCCCTGGGTACAATCTGCGACCCTTCGAAAGACGGCTCTCGAGCCGCCCTTTTCGCCGATCAGGTCGGCTTCGATATCGCTTTCAGGAGGAATCTTTTGCCATGTCCGATCCGCGTGTTCCTGCGCAAGCACTCGCCCGCAGC
>JBDTIO010000297.1:0-3818 GCA_039936375.1 Caldimonas sp.
TTGCATACTCGTGCCGAAAGCCGCCCATGACCGAGCACCGCATCGAGAGAGACACCTTCGGCGAGATCGCCGTTCCGGCCAATCGCCTCTGGGGTGCTCAGACCGAGCGCTCGCTGCATCACTTCGACATCTCGACCGAGAAGATGCCGATCGAGCTGATCCGCGCGCTTGCCCTCGTCAAGCGCAGTGCCGCCGTGGTCAACCAGGCACTCGGCACGCTCGACGCGAAGAAGGCGGGTGCCATCGTCGCCGCCGCCGAGGAGGTCCTGGCCGGCGAACACGACCAGGAGTTCCCACTCGCGGTCTGGCAGACCGGCTCGGGCACGCAGAGCAACATGAACATGAACGAGGTGCTGGCCAATCGTGCCTCGCAGCTCCTCGGCGGCTCGGTCGGCGAGGGGCGGCTGGTGCATCCGAACGACGACGTCAATCGCAGCCAGTCGTCAAACGACGTCTTCCCTACGGCGATGAGCGTCGCCGCTGTCGAGGCCGTCATGCACCGCCTGCTGCCGTCGGTCGAGTCGCTGCGCTCGACATTGCAAACGAAAGCGCTGGCCTTCGCCGACATCGTCAAGATCGGCCGCACCCATCTGCAGGACGCGACGCCGCTGACGCTCGGCCAGGAGATCTCCGGCTGGGTCGCCCAGCTCGAGCATGGCCTTGTGCATGTGCTCGCGGCGCTGCCGCATCTGTGCGAGCTGGCGCTCGGCGGCACGGCGGTGGGCACCGGGCTCAATGCGCCGCCGGAGTTCGGCGAGAAGGTGGCCGAGGAGCTTGTCGTTCGCACCGGCCTGCCGTTCGTGTCGGCCCCGAACAAGTACGAGGCCTTGGCTGCGCACGATGCGATCGTCCACGCGCATGGGACGCTGAAGACGCTGGCGGTGTCGTTCATCAAGATCGCCAACGACGTGCGCTGGCTCGCTTCGGGCCCGCGCTCGGGTCTCGGCGAGATCCGCATTCCGGAAAACGAGCCGGGCAGCTCGATCATGCCGGGCAAGGTCAACCCGACGCAATGCGAGGCACTAACGATGCTCTCGGCGCAAGTCCTCGGCAACGACGTCGCGATCAACGTCGCTGGGGCCTCGGGCAATTTCGAGCTCAACGTCTTCAAACCGGTGTTGATTTACAACTTCCTGCAGAGCGTGCGCCTTCTGGGGGATGGCGCGCGCAGCTTCGAGGAGCATTGCGCGCGCGGCATCGAGCCCGACCGCGCGCGCATCGCCGATCTGGTGCAGCGTTCGCTGATGCTCGTCACGGCGCTCAACCCGCACATCGGCTACGACAAGTCGGCCAAGATCGCCAAGGAGGCTCATCGCAGCGGCTCGACCTTGCGCGAGGCGGCCATCGCCTCGGGCTGGCTCACGGCCGAACAGTTCGACGCCTGGGTCGTGCCCGAGCTGATGGTCGGTCGCCAATGAGCGCCGCGGACGTTGCGGCAGCGGAGCAGGCCAAGCTCAAGCGTCTCGTCGGCGAAGCGGCGATTGCGTACCTCGTACCTCGAGGGATCGTCGGCGTTGGCACCGGCACGACCGTCAACTGCTTCATCGACGCGCTCGGGCGAATGGCCGAGCCGCCCGCCGGGGCGGTATCGAGCAGCGAGGCGAGCACGGCGCGATTGCGCGCGCTCGGCATTCCCGTCCTCGAGGCCGGTGAAGTCGAAAGACTCGTCATCTACGTCGACGGCGCCGACGAGATCG
Source organism: Caldimonas sp. (assembly GCA_039936375.1). GTDB lineage: Bacteria > Pseudomonadota > Gammaproteobacteria > Burkholderiales > Burkholderiaceae_C > Schlegelella_A. The sequence continues at coordinate 1,698 of JBDTIO010000297.1, forward strand.
ACCCTACCGGCTGCATGATCAAGGGCGGCGGCGGCGCATTGACGCGAGAGAAGATCGTCGCCGATCTGGCCGAGCGATTCGTCTGCATCGCCGATGCATCGAAGCTGGTCGATCGGCTTGGCCGGTTTCCGTTGCCGATCGAAGTCGTTCCGATGGCGATCGCGCAGGTTTCGCGCCGGTTCGTGGCGATGGGCGGGGCGCCGCGTCTGCGCGAAGGCTTCATCAGCGACAACGGCGGCGCGATCATTGATGTCGCCGACCTTCGCATCGACGATCCGGTGGCCCTGGAAGCCGAGGTCAACCAATGGCCCGGCGTCGTCTGCTGCGGGCTCTTCGCGCGGCGCCGCGCCAGCATCTGCCTGCTCGGCACAACGGCCGGAGTTCGAACCTTGAGGTTCTGACAAGCGGTGACGGTTTGCGCAGGAAAAGCGCGTAACCTCGGGCCCGCGCGTTTTGTGCAGCACACAGGAAGGACGGCCCGTGGCCAAACCCAACTATTCATTCGAGAAACGTCAACGAGAGCTCGCCAAGAAGAAGAAGAAGGAAGAAAAGGAGAAGGAAAAGGCCGGCCGCAAACTTGCGCCGGAGCAAGGCTCCGAGCCCGCGCCCGATGCGGACGGCGCAACGAATCAGGCCGGCGCCGAACCGGCCGCCATCGGCCCCTCCGGCCGTTGAGGCCGCCCGGCGGTTGCAGCGCCTGCCCGCCTGAACAGGCGGCTCGCGAAACGAGCGGGATCGATCGCGTCGAGCAGGTCCGCTTCGAGCGGCGCCGGCGCTCCGCTGATTGCCGACGCCACCACTTGAGCGCCGAGCGCCGACCAGGCGATTCCGCGTGACCCCAATGCCGTGAAGACGAAGAGGCCGGGCGCACGCGGCGCGAAGCGGGGTTGCTCGGGCCGCGCTGATTCGTCGGCAGCAAGCCCGTGGCGCAAGCGCGCCCCCAGCGCCGAGACAGGCACGGCGCCGACGAGTGGCAAGCGGTCCACGGCAACGTAACGAAACGAAACCCGGCCGCGCAGATCATCGACGTCGAGGCTCGGCGCCATCGCCAGCAGGCGAGCGAGTCGATCCAGATTCCGGCATTGATCGTCGCGGCGAAGCGTGAGGTCGCCGTCGTCCGTCTGCGAAGTTGCACCGAACCAGATCTGTCCGTCGATCGGCGGCAGCACGTAGCCGGCACCGGCGATCGGCAGGCGAGGCCGCGGCACGCCCGCCCAGGACGACGCCGCACTTGCGCTGATCTGGCCGCGGCGTCGCTCGATCGGCCAGCCGGAGGCTTCGAGCAGCCCGGCCGCAGCGCCGGCGTTGGCGAGGACGACCGTCCTCGCCGAGGCCAGCTCGCGGCCGTCGGCGTCGAACAGCAACCATCTTTCGTCGGCGCCGTGCTGCAGTGAGGCGATGTCGACGCCGAGGCGAACATCGACGCGGTCGGCCGCACGGGCCAGGAACGATCGCGCCAGGCCGCGCGGATCGACCCAGCCGCCGCGCGGGTAGAACCAGGCCGGTGTATCGATCGTGACGCCGGCGAGGCTGCTCGCCTCTTCGGCGGTGACGACGCGCACGTAGTCGATAGGTAGGCCGAGTCGAGCCACGGTCGCGCGCATGTCTGCGAGGCTCATGGCCTCCGCTTCAAGGCGCAACAGGCCGTCGGTGCCGCCGTCGACGCCGTGCTCTTCCGTGGCGATCACCACCTGGCGGCGCGCCTCCAGCGCGGCCGCGCGGTTGAACCGGGCATGCCGGCCGTCATCTCGGTGGACCACACCATGAAAGAGGCCGGCCGCGTTGCCCGAGCCTTCGCCGGCGATCGTCGAGCCGCGTTCGAACAGCAAGGATGCAATTCCTTGTTCGGCCAGTGCCCATGCCGTGGCGCAGCCGGACAGGCCGCCCCCGACGATGACAACACGGTCGCCGTGCGGCGCGTACGCACTGCCGCTTCGCCGCGGTGTCGCGCGCGGCACGAACCGCGGCGCGAATCGGGCGACGGTGATTTCGCGCTTGCCGCCACTGCCGGCGGCTCGCGTGCCGTCGAAGCCCGCGGCGCGTAGCGCGTCGCGAACCGGCCGGGCGACCGACCACGTCGCTGCCGTCGCTACCGGCGCGGCGATCCGGGCCATCGCCTTG
>JBDTIO010000298.1:0-2918 GCA_039936375.1 Caldimonas sp.
GCGCTGGCGTAGGAGCCGCCCGAGCCGATGGCGACGATGCCATATTCGGGCTCGAGCACGTCGCCGTTGCCGGTGATGATCAGCGACGATTCATGGTCGGCAACGGCCAGCATGGCCTCGAGACGGCGCAAGACGCGGTCGGTGCGCCAGTCTTTGGTCAGCTCGATGGCCGAGCGCACCAGGTTGCCCTGGTGCTTTTCCAGCTTGGCCTCGAAGCGCTCGAACAAGGTGAAGGCATCGGCCGTCGCGCCGGCAAATCCGGCCAGCACCTTGTCGTGGTGGAGGCGGCGCACCTTGCGCGCGGTCGCCTTGATGACGATGTTGCCGAGCGTGACCTGGCCGTCGCCACCGAGCGCCACGACATTGCCGCGGCGCACGCTAACGATCGTCGTGCCGTGATAGCTTTCCATCGGAAGCAGATTGTGCCGCTGCCGCGTCGCTTCAAGCCGAGGCGTTGCCGATCAGACGTTTCTCACCCTGACCGTGGCGTGCTCGTTGATGCCCATGGCACCGTAGAAGAGCGCGACCATGCGGTGCGCGTCGATGAAATTGACGGTACGGTTTTCGCTGCGTCGGGCCAGCACCCAGTTGAGAAGGTCACCGGCGGCGATGAAGTCGACGCGGATCAGGCGGGCGCACGAGACGTTGACGATGGTCGCCTTGCCGAGCTCCGCGTCCATCTTCTTCAGCGTCATGCCGATGTCGCCGACCAGTTGACCCGAGAGCTCGACGGTCGCGACCTGGACCATCCCGGGGTCGTCGGTGAGCTGCGATTCCTGGAAGCTCGTCGAGACGTCGCTCACCACCGAGAGCGGCGGCACCGTGGTGCTCTGGTTCGAGCCGCTGATGCGCACGACGCAGCGTGCCGCTTCCCACGACGGCGGCGAGACTTCGTAGGTGACGCAGTAGTCGATCGCCGCTTCGTCGAACTGGTCGGGCCGGTTGGTCATGCGAAGCGCGTCCAGCCGCAGTTGCCAGAACGCCGGGTCCGCATCGCGCACGCCGGTGGGGGCGGCTTCCTGGATGACGGTGAACACACGATCACCCGACAGCCATCGCATGTCGAGGTCTTGCGGAATCCAGCTGCGAAAGAGCTCCGACAGGCGGCCGCAGGCTTCGGCATCGAGCGTCTGCAGGGCGCCCCAGTCGAAGACCCAGGGCAAGGGCATCTGCAAGGCCAGCGAGGCGAGCTTGGCGACGCCGTCGGCGTCGAGGTAGTTCGGGCAGACCCAACCGACCTGGCCTTCGATGCGCGAGCTGCTCGGGCGTTCTTCGCTCGCCGCTTCGGCAACCAGCTTGGGCATCGAGAACCACTGCGGCGCCGACCAGCCGAATTGCTGCGCATAGTCGAGCGCGAGGCTCTCGAACTTGTGCTGCTGGCCGGTCGCACGATAGAGGTCGAAGAGGACGAGCCAGGTCTCTGCATGCTGGGCGCGGCTGCCGCCCGGGCCGGTCAGCGTCAGGAGTGCCTGTTCGCACTGCTCGAAGTCGGCGTTGGCGAAGGCGATGACGGCTTCGTCGAGGTCGGGGTCGTGCGTGACCTCGGCGTTGGTCGCCGAAAAGGCCTTGCCGAAATCCTCGGCCGGCGGCATGTCGAGGCGAATGGGTGAAATGGACGCCGTGCGCGCGGCCGGCGCCGGCGTGGAGGGTGGCGGCGCCGGCGGTACGGGTTTGGCCGCGGCGGGCGGCGCCGCGACGAAGTCTTCGACCCGGCCGCCGTGGGCCGGAGTTTGCGGCGGCGACGGCGCCGGTCGGCCCGAGGCGAGATCCATCGGCACCGGCTGCGTCGGTGCGTTGTAGAACTCAGGGCCGCGCGCGCGCTGCGTGGTGGCGTACGTATCGCCGACCATCTGCTGCTCGATTTCGTCGATCTTTGCCTTGACGCCGGCGTCCTGGCGGACCGGCTGATCGGAGATGCGCGGTTGGGAATCGTCGAGCCGCGACGAACCCAGCGCGGCCAACTGCTCGCTCGAGAGGCCTTCGCGGCGCACCTTGCGCAGCATGTCGAACTCGCGCTTGCGAACGAAGTCGTTGCGGCGCTTGCGCTCGATCATCGCCTTCAGCTCGCCCTTGGCGTAGTCGCTTTCGCGCGTGTCCTCCGTGGGCACATCGAGCTCGGTCCAGTCCGTCGACGGATTCGCCACGAACTTGACGACCTTGCGAAAGAAACTCGTCGTGTCTTTGGGTTCCGCTGCCATCAGGATCGTGGAAACGCCTCCGGGGTGCCGGGGCCCCGGCACGGTGGACCGGCTAGTCGCCGAACATCTTTTGCTTCAGCTCGCGCCGCTGCTGCGCTTCGAGCGACAGTGTAGCCGTGGGTCGCGCAATGAGACGACCGAGGCCGATGGGTTCGCCGGTTTCGTCACAGAAACCGTAGTCGCCCGACTCCAGCCGGGTCAAGGATTGCGAGATCTTCTTCAGAAGCTTGCGCTCACGGTCGCGAGTTCGCAACTCGAGCGCGTGCTCCTCCTCGATGGTCGCGCGATCGGCCGGGTCGGGAACGATCGATGTGTCTTCGCGCAGATGCTCGGTCGTCTCGCCGGCATTGCTGAGGAGGTCGTTCTTCAGCGCCTCGAGCTTGACGCGGAAGAAGTCGATCTGCTTCTCGTTCATGTACTCGGCATCGGGCATCGCCAGGATTTCCGCGTCGCTCAGATCCCGGCCGCTCTTCGTCTTCCAGGCGTTGGCGAGTTTCGGGTCTGATTTGTGGCGCTCGCGAGGCGTGTCGTTTTCCAGCTTGTTCATCTCTCGGGTCGGAGGCCGGGGCGGTGCGAATCGGTCGGCGAATCTCGAAGTCGGGGGCGGCAACGGTGCCTGCACAGGCGCAACGAAATACTTGGGCGTGCCGCGCCCGGGTTTGCGGGGGACGACACCAGCCGGTACGGCAGGCGGCGCGCCCGGCACCAGCGTCGGTACCG
>JBDTIO010000299.1:0-16292 GCA_039936375.1 Caldimonas sp.
CGAGTCAGAGCGCCAGCCGTTTGGCCTGCAGGTGCAGCAAGCCGTCGAAGATCAGCGTGTCGACCATCTCGACCGGCAGATCGGTGATCGACGCGAGCTTGACCGCGGCGCCGCCGCTCATCATCAGCTCCGGCCGGACGCCGGTGAGCCTCTCGAGCTTCTTGTGCATGCGATCGACGGCGCCGGCAATCGCATCGGCGCCGCCGCTCATCAGCGCGTCGCTGGTGTTGGTGGGAAATTCGACCGCTTCGCCGGTCGGCGTCTTGAGGCCCGCAGTGCCCATTTCGAGGGCGCGCAGCATCAGGCCGAAGCCAGGCAGGATCAGGCCGCCGAGAAAGCGGCCGCTGGTGTCGAGCGCGTCGACGGTGACGGCGGTGCCGACCAGGACAACGAGCACCGGTTTCGCCGGGCCGCGCTGGAGGATGCGCTGCCGCGCGCCGATCAGCGCGACCCAGCGGTCGACGCCGAGGCGATTCGGGTGGTCGTAGCCGTTCGTCACGCCGCAGGCCGACGCCGAGCTGACGACCCAACGCGGCTCGACGTCCCAGATCTCGAGCTGCGCTTCGGTCCGGCGCCGAATGCCCTCGCCGGCGACGTCGCTGCCGAGCATGCTCGACGGCGCTTGCAAACCATGCCATTCGCGCTCGGCGAGGTCGTCGATCGCCTCGAGAAAGACGGCACCGTGCGCGAGCAGGCCGGCGCTGGGGCTGGGCGCGCTGTAGAGCGCCCACTTGAGACGGGTGTTGCCGATATCGATAGCGAGAAAAGCCATCGCAATCGGTTCAGGTCATCTTGCCGGAGCTCGGCTGCACATCGCAGCCGCTGATGCGCCAGCTGCTGTCGGGCTGGCGCTCGAGCCGATAGGTCGCCAGCCACAGACTGCCATCGGCGTCGGTGAGCTGAACGCCTTGAAAGAGTTGCCCCTGGCTGCGCAGCGGATTGAGAAAGATCACGGATTCGGCGCGATAGACGACCGGGTAGCCGGCGCGCACCATGGCCATGAAGCGATCAGGTGTGCCGAACATCTCGCGGATCGATGGCGCGGCATACGAGAAGGCGCCTCGCGCATCGTCGGCCGCGAAGGCGGCGAGCTGAGCTTCGACGACGGCGCGAATCGCCTTTGCGTCGACCGCCGGCACCGGCTCGGCCTGCGCCTTCGCCACCCCGGCGAAGGATGCGAACGAGACGACGAGCAGAACGCCAGCCAGGCGGCGCGTGATGCGTTTCATGTCGGATCCTTCGGCGAGAGGATGAGGGCCGCCATCATGCAGGTTTTGCGGCGTGACGGTCGGAAGCGGCAAAGGACTGTAAAGCCAGCCGCACCCGGTCATCGACCGACGGCGCAGAACGGTTAACCGAGACGGGCGGGCATGGTTCATGCCCATTTCTTCTTTCAAGGAGGCTTCGTATGTCCACAGCCAAAGTCATCGCCATCGCCGCGCTGTGTGCGGCCACTCTCTCGGCGTGCGTCATCGCACCCGCACGGCCCTATGCCTACGAGCCCGGAGGCGAGGTCGTCGTCGCCGACGTGGCGCCGCCGGCGCCCTATGCCGAAACCGTGCCGGTAGCGCCCTTCGTCGGCGCCGTCTGGATCGGCGGCTACTGGGGCTTTCGCGGTGGCCGGCACCTCTGGGTGCCCGGCCGGTACGAAGCGCCCCGAGCCGGCTATCGCTGGGAGCCGCATCGTTGGGTCCAGCACGAGGGCCGCTGGCACCTGGAAGGCGGCGCCTGGCGGCGCGGCTAGACCGGTCGCCCGCGGCAGCCTCGGCGAAACGGGGCGCTACACTTCGAGTTGACGTATACGTCAATCGACGGCGCTCTCGTGGCGCCGCGCTCGAAGCTGCCGCGGAGACCTCTTGGCGAAGAAAAAGGACAGCGCGCGTCTCGCCGACTTCCAGTTTGCCGGCGCAGATGCAGCTCGGGTGAGCGCCGACGAGGCGGCTCGAGGCAGCACCTTCGATCTCGACCGCTTCGCTCCTGACGTCCGGCCCTTCTCGAGCGGCAACAAGACGGCCGACAAGGCGACGGTCGAGGCACTGGCCGTCGAGTTGGACAAGCTTCAGGACCTGTTCTATGCCGACCGCCGGTTCAAGCTCCTCGTGCTGCTCCAGGGCACCGACACGAGCGGCAAGGACGGGACGATTCGCGGCGTCTTCGGCGAGATGAGCGCCCTCGGCGTCCACGCCGTCTCGTGGAAGGCGCCAACCTCCGAGGAGCAGGCCCACGACTTCCTCTGGCGCATCCATCGACAGGTGCCCGGTGCCGGCGAAGTGACGATCTTCAATCGCAGCCACTACGAAGACGTGCTCGTCCCGGTCGTCAAGGGCTGGATCACGAAGGAAGAGACGACGCGGCGTTACGCCCAGATCAACGACTTCGAACGCATGCTGGTCGAGACCGGCACAGTGATCCTCAAGTTCTTTCTCCACATCTCGAAGGACGAACAGCGGCGGCGCCTGCAGGACCGTCTGGACGATCCGACCAAGCACTGGAAATTCGAGGCCGGCGATCTCGAGGAACGAAAGCTCTGGGAGGCCTACCAAAGCGCCTATGCTGCGGCGATCGCGTCGACCGGAACTGCGGGCGCACCATGGACCGTCGTTCCCGCCGATTCCAAGACGCATCGCAACCTCATGATCGCGCAGGCAGTGAAAGAGGCTTTCGAGCGCCTCGAGCTGCGTTATCCGCCCGGCGATCCCGCACTCGCAAGCATCAAGGTGACATGACCGAGCTCGCTTCCGACTACAAGGCGCTGGCCGCCTACCGGCCTTCGCACAAGGTTCGCTTCGTCACGGCGGCGAGCCTGTTCGATGGCCACGACGCGGCGATCAACATCATGCGCCGCATCCTCCAGGGCATGGGCGCTGAAGTCGTCCATCTCGGGCACAACCGCTCGGTCGACGAAGTGGTGACGGCGGCGCTGCAGGAAGACGTGCAGGGCATCGCCATCAGCTCGTACCAGGGCGGCCACGTCGAGTACTTCAAGTACATGATCGACCTGCTTAAGGAGCGCGGCGGCGCGCACGTGCGCGTGTTCGGCGGCGGCGGCGGCGTGATCGTTCCGAGCGAGATCGCCGAGCTGCAGGCCTGGGGCGTCGAGCGCATCTACAGCCCCGAAGACGGCCAGCGCATGGGCCTCGCCGGAATGATCGGCGAGATGATGATGCGCTGCGACGTCGACCTGTCGGCCCACGCGCCGAAGACGCTGGCGGCGGTGCGGGGCCGCGACGAAAAGGCGCGGCGCTCGCTGGCGCAATTGATCACGGCGCTCGAGAACGGCACGGCGGCGGCGGCCTTGCGCGCCGAGCTGGGGTCGGCGGCGAGCCTGGTGAAGACACCGGTGATCGGCATCACGGGCACCGGCGGCGCGGGCAAGTCGAGCCTGACCGACGAGCTCATCAGACGCCTGCGTCTCGACCAACGCGACGCCTTGCATGTTGCCATCGTCTCGATCGATCCTTCGCGCAGGAAGAGCGGCGGCGCCCTGCTCGGCGACCGCATCCGCATGAACGCGATCGCGCCCTGGAACGATGGGCCGCGTGTCTTCATGCGCTCGCTGGCGACGCGCGACTTCGGCTCCGAGATCAGCGCCGCTCTGCCCGACGTGCTGGCCGCGGTCAAGGTCGCCGGATTCGATCTGGTGATCGTCGAGACCTCGGGCATCGGCCAGGGCGACGCGGCGATCGTGCCGCTGGTCGACGTTCCGGTCTACGTGATGACGCCCGAGTTCGGCGCTGCCAGCCAGCTCGAGAAGATCGACATGCTCGACTTCGCCGAGTTCGTCGCCATCAACAAGTTCGACCGCAAGGGCGCCGCCGACGCGTTGCGCGACGTCGCCAAGCAGGTGCAGCGCAATCGCGAGGCCTTCGGTCAGCGGCCCGACCAGATGCCGGTGTTCGGCACGATGGCCAGCCGCTTCAACGACGACGGCGTCACCGCGCTCTACCAGGCGATGTTACCGCGGCTGGCCGAGCTCGGCCTGCCGCTCTCGTCCGGCACGTTGCCGAAGGCAGCGACGCGGCACAGCACGCACCAGGTGCCGATCGTGCCCGGCGCCCGCATGCGCTACCTTGCCGATATCGCCGATGCGGTACGCGGCTACAAGAAGGAAGCGGTGGCAGCAGCGCGGCTGGCCCGCGAGATCCAGCAATTGCGCGCCAGCGGCCGCATGCTGGCCGAGGCCAATCCGGCGAAGGCGAATGCCGTCGGCGCGGTCATGGGCCTGGCCGACGAACGCGAGGCGCGGCTCGATCCGCACGCCCGTCGCCTGCTCAACGCCTGGCCGGAGCTGCAGCGCGCCTACGCCGGCGACGAATACGTCGTCACCGTGCGCGACCGCGAAATCAGGACAGCGCTGGTGCACACCACGCTGTCGGGCAACAAGATCAGGAAAGTCGCGCTGCCTTCGTACGAAGACCACGGCGAGATCCTGAAGTGGTTGCTGCTCGACAACGTGCCCGGCGCATTTCCCTACACCGCCGGCACCTTCCTGTTCAAGCGCGAAGGCGAGGATCCGACCCGAATGTTCGCCGGCGAAGGCGACGCCTTCAAGACCAACACGCGCTTCAAGCTGCTTTCGGCCGGCATGTCGGCCAAGCGGCTGTCGACCGCCTTCGACTCGGTCACGCTCTACGGCAACGACCCGGCGATCCGGCCCGACATCTACGGCAAGGTCGGCAACTCGGGCGTCTCGATCGCCACGCTCGACGACATGAAGGTGCTCTATTCGGGCTTCGACCTGACGAGCCCGAACACGTCCGTGAGCATGACGATCAACGGCCCGGCGCCGACGATCCTGGCGATGTTCATGAACACCGCGATCGACCAGAAGCTCGACGCGTTTCGCGATGAGCACAAGCGCGAGCCGGGCGCCGACGAATCGGCAGCCATCGCCGCCTGGGTCAGGCAGAACGTGCGCGGCACCGTGCAGGCCGACATCCTGAAGGAAGACCAGGGCCAGAACACCTGCATCTTCTCGACCGAGTTCTCGCTGAAGGTGATGGGCGACATCGCCGAATACTTCGTCGCCCACGAGGTGCGCAATTTCTACTCGGTGAGCATCTCCGGCTATCACATCGCCGAGGCCGGCGCGAACCCGATCAGCCAGCTCGCATTCACGCTCTCGAACGGCTTCACCTTCGTCGAGGCCTATCTCGCGCGCGGCATGCAGGTCGACGATTTCGCGCCGAACCTCAGCTTCTTCTTCTCGAACGGGATGGACCCGGAGTACACGGTGATGGGCCGCGTGGCGCGGCGCATCTGGGCGGTGGCGATGCGCGACCGCTATGGTGCCAACGAACGCAGCCAGAAGCTGAAGTACCACGTGCAGACGAGCGGCCGCTCATTGCACGCGCAGGAAGTGCAGTTCAACGATATCCGCACGACCTTGCAGGCGCTGATCGCGATCTACGACAACTGCAACTCGCTGCACACCAACGCCTTCGACGAAGCGATCACGACACCCACCGAAGACAGCGTGCGCCGCGCCATGGCGATCCAGCTCATCATCAATCGCGAGTGGGGCCTGGCCAAGAACGAGAACCCGAATCAGGGCGCCTTCATCATCGACGAGCTGACCGAGCTGGTCGAAGAAGCCGTACTCGCCGAGTTCGAGAAGATCGCCGAGCGGGGCGGCGTGCTGGGGGCGATGGAAACGGGCTACCAGCGCGGCAAGATCCAGGAAGAGTCGATGCACTACGAGATGCAGAAGCACTCGGGCGAATACCCGATCATCGGCGTCAATACCTTCCGCAATCCGCACGGCGACTCGGCGGTGAAGCCGGTCGAGTTGCAGCGCTCAACCGAAGAAGAAAAGCAGGGCCAGCTGCGGCGGCTGGCCGACTTTCACGCCCGCCACGCAAGCGTCGCGCCGGCGATGCTGCAGCGACTGAAGGACGCCGTGATCGCCAACGACAACGTGTTCGAGGTACTGGCGGATGCGGTGCGCGCCTGCTCGCTCGGGCAGATCACCGAGGCGCTGTTCGAGGTCGGTGGGCAATATCGGCGGAGCATGTAGCTCGCGCCGCGAGGCTGGGCGGGCCAGCGGTGGTCATCCGATGCGGATGCCCGTCCGCTCGACGATCTCCTGCCAGCGCTTTTGCTCGCGATGAAACGTTTCCTCGAGCTCGAGGATCGACATCGGTCGTGGCAGGGCGCCGATAACGCGCATCCGGGCCGCGAAGTCCGGCGCATGCAGCGCCTTGTCGACCTCGGTGTTGAGCTTTTGCCGCCACTCCAGCGGCGTGCCCGCGGGCGCCGTGAGGGCGACCCACGCGACGGCCTCAAATCCCGGGAAGCCCGACTCGGCGATGGTCGGCGTGTCCGGGAAGTCGGGCAGGCGCGTCAGCGACCCGGCGGCGATGAGCTTGAGCTTGCCCGCCTTGACCTGCGGCAAGGTCACGGTCGTGGTGTCTAGGCCGACCTGCACGTTGCCGGCGATCAGATCGATGATGGCCTTCGGGCTGCCCTGATAAGGCACGTGCAGCATCTTTATGCCGGCGCGGTGCTTCAGGTCTTCCATCAGCAGGTGCGAGAGCGTGCCGTTGCCCGACGATGAATTGCTGAGCTTCTCGGGGTTGGCCTTGGCGTAGTCGATCAGCTCCTTCAGCGTATTCGCCGGCACCGACGGGTTGACGACGAGCGCGAGCGGCAGGTCGGCGACCATGGCGATCGGGTCGAAATCGCGCGTCGCGTCGTAGCTGACGTTGCGATACAGGTAGGGGTTGACGACATAGCCCGCCAGCGCCGACAACGAGATGAAACTGCCGTCGGGCGGCGACTTGGCGAGCTGCGTGAGGGCGATGCTGCCGCCTTGCCCCGGCCTGTTCTCGACGATGAAGTACTGGCCGAGGTTGGACTGCAGCCGCTCGGCGACGAGGCGCGCCACCTGATCGGTCGCCTGGCCGGCCGGAAAGCCGACCAGGATGCGCGTGATCTGGCCGGGGCTCGCGTCGGCGGTGGCCGGCCCGTCGGCGAAGGAGCGCCCCGAGGCGGCGAAAGCGAGGCTGCCGAGCAGTCGATGGAAAGTGCGACGCAGCATGATGGTGTCTCCTGATCTTTAGATGATTCCTTTGTCGCGGAGCGCGGCGATCTCCGTCGCCGTGAATCCCACGGAACGCCAGACCTCGTCGTTGTGCTCGCCGAGCGCCGGGCCAGCGTGGCGCACCTCGCCCGGCGTCGCCGAAAAGCGCGGCACGACGTTTTGCATGCGCACGTCGCCGAGCTCGGAATCGGCCACGGTGACGATCGCCTGGCGGGCCACGAGCTGCGGGTCGACGAAGACATCGGCGATGTCCTGGATCGGCGAAAAGCCCACTTCGTGATCCTCGAGAAGCGCGCGCAGATCCTGCATCGTCAGCGCCGCCACGGCGGCGCCCACTTGTTCGTCGAGCAGGCTCTGATGGACGACGCGCGCCGGGTTGTCGGCGAAGCGCGAGTCGGCCAAAAGGGCGCCCAGACCAAGCGCCGCGCACAGTCGTTCGAAGATGCTTTGTGTCGAGGCGGCGATCGATGCGAACTTGCCGTCACGCGTCCGGTAGACGTTGCCCGGCGCCGCGTACTGGCTGCGGTTGCCCGAGCGCGTGCGCACGATGCCGAGCTGGTCGTATTCGATCGGCAAGAACTCGAGTACGCGCAGCATCGCCTCGGTCACGGAGCAGTCGATCTCCTGGCCCGGTGAGTCGCGCTCCGTCACCTTGTGATGCAGCGCCGCGAGCAGCCCGAGCGCGCCGAACAGGCCGCCGACCGCATCGGAAATCGGGTAGCCGAGATGCAGCGGCGTACCCTCTTCCTCGCCGCAGATCTGGGTGAAGCCACTCATCGCTTCGAAGACCCGGGCAAAGCCCGGCCGGTTGCGATAGGGGCCCGTCTGGCCGAAGCCGGTAACGCGAAGAATACTCAAGCGCGGGTTGATGTCGTGCAGCCACTTGCGGGTGATTCCCCAGCGATCGAGGGTGCCAGGGCGAAAGTTCTCGACCATGGCATCGGCCTTCGCGACCAAGCGTGCCAGCGGCTCTTGCGCCTCGGCCCGGCGCAGGTCGAGCGTCACCCCTTTCTTGTTCCGGTTGGTGACCTTCCACCAGAGCGGCACGCCGTCACGGTGCGGCGGCAGGGCGCGCAGCGCGTCGCCGCTGCCCGGCATCTCGACCTTGATCACGTCGGCGCCGTAGTCGCCCAGCAGCGCCGAGGCGAAGGGACCCGCAACGACGGTCGAGAGATCGACGATCGAGATCCCGGCGAGGGGGCCGCACCGCGGCGCGCAACGAGGAGGCGAGTCGTTCACGCGGCGACTCTAGACCGTCGCGCAGGTCGCGAATAGCATCGGACTATGCAATCCAGATGTGCAGAAAGTGCATGACGTGGACGTACGCCTGCTCCGCGCCTTCTGCGTTGTGGCCGAGCAGTCGAGCCTGACACGTGCTGCCGCAGCGCTCGGCGAAACATCCTCGACACTCAGCCGTCGCATCGCCTCGCTAGAACGCGAGCTGCGCGGCCGCCTCTTTCATCGCACCGGCCGGGGCGTCGTCCTGACCGAGTTGGGCAAGCGCCTGGCGCCGCGCGCCGAGGCGGCCATCGCCAGCTTCGAAGCGCTCGCCAGCGAGGCGAGCGGCGAGCGCGGGAGTGTCTCGGGACCGGTCGATCTCGCCGTCGTTCCCGGCATGTCGAGGCCGCTCGTCAGCAAGCTTTGCGCCTGGCTGGTCGAGACCCATCCGCAGATCCGGCTGCGAGCCGTCGAGGCCTATAGCGGCCAAGTCGAGGAATGGCTCGCCCTCGGTCGCATCGACATCGGCATCTTCAACCGCTACGGGCTCGGCCGCGTGCGCGACGCCGACCTGCTGCTGCGCTCGGACGTCATGCTCGTCACGGCGCGCGGGCGGCAGGCGCTGCCGCGCGGCGAAGTCGCATTCCGGTTGCTGCGCGATCTGCCGCTCGTGCTGCCGCCGCGACCCAACGCCCTGGTCGCCCGGCTCGGCGATATCGCAGCGCGGCAAGGCTTCGCGCTTCGCTTCGCTTTCGAGCTCGGCAGCAGCGCCCTTATCCGTGACGCAGTCCTGCGGGCGGGCGTGGCAACACTGGTTCCCGATCAGGTCGCTGCCCGCGACTACCCCGCGTCGCAATTCGATGTGCGCCGAATCGTCAAGCCATCGCTGCGGCAAAAGGCCTGGCTGGCGTTGACCACGCAGCGCCCGTCGAGCTCGGCGGCGCGCCTCGTCGCGCAGGCGATGCGCCGGTTCGTTCCGCCTGAAGCTGGCGTGCTCTGACCAAGTCACGACTGCGCGGAATGACAGCGTCGACTGTCGTCATGGCGAACCGGCTCAGCCGATATGATCGGCGGCCATGGGTCCCCTCGCCGGGTTGCGCGTCCTCGAATTCGAAGCCATCGGCCCAGGACCCTTCGGCGCGATGATGCTCGCCGACATGGGCGCCGACGTCCTGCTCGTCGATCGGCCAACCGACCCGCGTCTCGGCTTCGGTCGCGAGCGCTGGTTCGACGTGATGCTGCGCGGGCGCCGCTCCGTGACGCTCGATCTGAAGAGCGCGCAAGGCGCCGAGGCGGCGTTGCGGCTCGCCGAAAAGGCCGACGCGATCGTCGAAGGTTTTCGCCCAGGTGTTATGGAGCGACTCGGCCTGGGCCCCGAAGTCGTGCTGGCCCGCAATCCGCGGCTCGTCTACGGCCGCATGACAGGTTGGGGCCAGGACGGTCCGCTCGCCTCGCGCGCCGGCCACGACATCAACTACATCGCGCTCTCCGGCGCATTGCATGCGATCGGCCGTGCCGGCGAGCCGCCGGTGCCGCCGCTCAACCTCGTTGGCGACTTCGGCGGCGGCGGCATGCTACTGGCCTTCGGCATTGCCTGTGGCGTCATCGAGGCGCGCGCCAGTGGCCGGGGCCAGGTCGTGGATGCGGCGATGGTCGACGGCGCCTCGCTGCTCGCGACGATGTTCTCCGGCATGCTTGCATCGGGTCAGTGGAGCGAGGTGCGCGGCGAAAACGTACTCGACTCGGGGGCGCCCTGGTACGACTCGTATGAGACGCTCGACGGCAAATATGTCTCGATCGGCGCCATCGAGCCGAAGTTCTATGCCGCGCTGCTCGATCGACTCGGCCTCGCGGCGGCTGCCTTGCCGGCACAACACGACCGTGCCGGATGGCCGGTGCTGCGCCAGCGTTTCGCCGACTGCTTCGTTTCGCGCTCGCGCGATCAATGGTGCGTCGTCTTCGAGGGCTCCGACGCTTGTTTCGCGCCGGTGCTCACGTTCACTGAATCAAGCCGCGATGCGCATCGCCAGGCGCGCCGGGGCACGATCGAGCTCGGCGGCATCCCGCAGCCCGCGCCGGCGCCACGGTTCGACCGAACCCCCGGGGCGGCACGCCATGCACCGCCCGAACGCGGCGCCGGCGGCCACGACGCCTTGCACGACTGGGGCTTCGCGCCAACGGCCATCGACGAGCTTGCGCAGCTCGGGCTCGGCTTCATCGGCTGACGCGTCCGTCCACGAGCGGCATGCCCGAGCACTCGCGGCTACGCGCCGGTGAGTAGCGTCCAGCCGCCCGCTTCTTCTCGGGCCAGGCCATCGTCCCGCAGCTTCAGCAAGTGAGCGGTCAGCGAGCGCAGCGCCATCGGGTGCAGGCGCAGGGCGACGTCGGCGTAAACGCGGGCGAGCAGCGCGTCGGTCGTGGAGGGGCCCAGGTCGCGCAGGGCGGCGACGACTTTGGCCTCGCGACCGAGTCGATGCTCGACGATCGCCTGCATGGCCAGTCGCGGCTGCGCCATGAGAAAGCCGTGGCCGGGGGCGAGCCAATCGAGATCGAGATCGAGCAGTGAGCGCAGCGACGCGACATAGGCGCGCATGTCGCCATCGGGGGGATTGATGACGACGGTCGATTGCTGCATGACGTGATCGCCCGTGAACAACGTTTTTTCTTCCTCCAGCAGATAGCAGAGGTGGTTCGATGCGTGCCCCGGCGTGTGAACGGCCGCGAGCGTCGTTGTCGGCGTGAGGGCGATGCGCTCGCCGCCGCGCAGCGTGATGTCGGCAGCGAACGTCGGGTCCTGCCACTCGGGATGCTCGGGCGCGAGGCCGTGCACGGTCGCGCCGGTGCGCTGCTTCAGGGCCACGCCGGCAGGCGAGTGATCGTTGTGCGTGTGGGTGGCGAAGATCCAGCGGATCGGGCCGGGCGCCGCGGCGACGATCGCCTCGACGTGGGCGTCGATCGCCGGCCCCGGGTCGATGACGGCCCATTCGTTGGCCGGACCGCCGCCCACCAGATAGGTGTTCGTGCCCGGCCCGGTCATGATGCTGCCGTTGCCGGCGGTGACGCGGATGACGCGCTCGGAAAGACGCACCGGGCGATCGGCGACGATGTCGTAGGAGCCGTGGCCATGACCGGCCGGGTCGATGCGGCCAAGCTCGGCCCAGGCCGGCTCGTCGGGCAACACGGGTCGCAGTCCGTTGCTGCCGGTGGCCGCGCGCGGCATGGTCAAGGGCACGTCCCGCGGCGTCGCGGCCCACTGCATCAACGACGCCACGTCGCTGAAGCGGGCAACAATTTCCAGCGACTTCTGCGTCGGCGTCAGGAGCTTGAGCGAGGTCGTTCGAGCGAGCGCTTCGGCTGGCGCGATCCAGAGTTGCTCGACCATCTCCGTGCCGTCGAAGAGCGCCGTCTGCGTTGCCGGCGCGGCGGCAATGAAAAACCGCGTGTCGTAGCGCTTGGCCCGGCCGAGCGGTGTCAGCCAATGGCTGAGATAGACCAGCCGGTCGGCGGCGAGCCGGATATTTTCCACGGCGCAGAACGCGGCGATGGTTTGCTCTCGCCGATGCAGGCTGCCTCGCCACGCCGCGAGCCGCGCCGCGTTGGCGGCGCGTTCGAGATCGACGACACGGCCGTCGTCCGAGTAGCCGAAGAGGAGGCCCGATTCCTCGAAGCATTCGCGAATCGCTGCCACCCAGAAGTCGAGGCCGCCGTGAGGGAGACCGAGCCGGCGACTCGCCTCGGCGTCGTCGAGGCCGACGCAAGCGGCATGCGCGGCGCGGTCGCCGGGATCGAGGATGCCGCCCGGGAAGACCCAGGCGCCGCTCGTGTGGTCCAGGCTTTCGGCCCGACGGGAGAGCAGCACTTCGATGCCACTCACGCCGTCGCGCACGACGACGATCGTCGCCGAGAGGCGTGGCGGGCGGTCAGGCAAGCCGGGCACCGGGGGTGGAAAGGCTGAAAGGTCGGCGGCAGAAGACATCAGAGAGGTGTTGCGGACAAGACAGATTTGAGTGTGGCACGAGCCCTGGTCAGCATTCGCCGCGTCGGAGCCGTCCGACAGGGCGTCCCTCGCGCTCCCGACAGCGGTGCCGCCCGGCCGCCTATCGCGCAGGCATCGCGCCGCCCCGAAGATGTCGACACCGCCGAGGCTCCACTTTCACCGAGCAGCCGAGTCGTTCAACCAGGAGTTCACATGCTTCACTATGCCGTCGTATTTTTCGTGATCGCTCTGATCGCGGCGCTGTTCGGCTTCGGCGGCATTGCCGCTGGCGCCGCAGGCATCGCCAAGATCCTGTTCGTGGTCTTCATCATTCTCGCCATCGCGTCCTTCCTCTTCGGGCGCAGCCGTCGTCTCTAAGCCGGATCCATGAGGCGAGGCCTCGCGCAATGCTCCAGGGCACTGCGCGGGGCCTTTCTCATTGGCTTGGCAGCGGCGAAGACGAAGTCGAAGGCGAGAGCCCAAGACGATCGAGCGTGGCAACGGCCGCGGCAGGCGCGCGTTCCTTGGCGCCGCTGATGAAAAACAGGAAAACGTCGCGCGGTTGCGCAACCGGACTCGCTGCGCCATCGATGCGCGGCAGCCCGGCTGGCTCCCCGCCGCTCGCCCATGTCTTCGCAGACTCGGCCCAAAAGCTGATGCGCTCCGGCGCGTAGCCGGACGGTTGCTGGGCTTCGGTTTTCATGAGACGGGTGTAGACGAAGTCGGCGGTCGACTCCGCAAACGAGGGATAGGCGTCGGAGTCGGCGAAGACGACCGCGACGCGGTGTTGTCGGGCCATGGCGATGAACTCGGGCGTCTTGAAGCTGGGATGCCGAACTTCGACGGCATGACGCAGCTTCAACGAGCCGAGCGCGCTCGGCAACAGATTCAAGAAAGCGCCGAAATCCTTCGGATCGAAGCCCTTGGTCGTTGCGAATTGCCAGACGATGGGGCCGAGTTTTTCGCCGAGCTCGCCCATGCCGCTGCCGAAGAAGCGCTCGACCGATTCACCCGCTTCGGCGAGCACCTTGCGGTTGGTCGAGTACTGAGACGCCTTGACGCTGAAGACGAAGCCGTCCGGCGTCGCGTCGCGCCATTTGGCGAAGCTCTCCGGCTTTTGCAGCCGGTAGTAGGTGGCGTTGATTTCGATCGCCGTGAGCTGGCGGCTCGCGTACTCGAGCTCGCGGTGATGTGCCAGGCCCTTCGGGTAGAAGTTGTCGCGCCAGGGCTCGAACGTCCAGCCACCCGTGCCGACGCGAATGATCGGGGCCGTCATCTGGACCGACTCGCGTGAACGAACATCGTCAAACGCGATGGAACGAGCCGGCCTCGCCTGCGACAGCGCCACCAGGGGCCTTTAGCCCGGTTCATTGCCGCATAACCGAGGCCGTGGCCGAACTGATTTCCGACGACCGCCCCGAGGACGCCGCCGGCGCCGCTTCCTTGCGGTCGCTCACGAATCGGCACGATGCTTCTCACGAGCCGATCCTACTGCGATCGTCGGCCGCGAATCCGCGACCAGTTGACGCTTCGGCGCCGGGGCATAGCTCGGCGCTGGCACGTGGCTTGGTGCGAGCGCGTCGGTCTCTGGTACTGAGCGACGGTGACGGGCGCTGAACGATCGGCCGGTGTCGATGCGACGGGCTCGGTCGCGGCGGAAGGCGGATAGGGCGTCGTCGGCGCGGTCGCGGGTACAGGCGTTCGATCGTTCGGCGCCATCGTTCGGCGCCGTCGACGCCGGATCGACCGCGGCCAGCGGCGAACTCGAAGTGCGACGGAACGCGCGTCAAGGACGCAACGATGCCTTGCCACCGTCCAGGTCCCGCCGCCTGAGGGCTGCGCAACTCGTTGTGGGCGGAGCGCGGCGCCGTCTGTGGGCGACACCGACCGACCGCACGTCGTCAAACCGTCACGGGTCGCGACTAAATTACGCGTCGTCGGTGTGCATCTGCAGGTTCGTTCCTACCCCGCTTCGCAGAGTCGACCGATATTCAGTCATTCGTCGCAGATCAACTATTGCGGGCGATCAGCGAGCCGACCGTCGAGGGATTCATCATGACGAACGATGCCGAGTGGTTGGAGGACGTGAGACGCTGGTACTACTCCGGCGTGCGCTCGGCAGCAGCGGCCGCTTCGGCAGCCGGCGAACCCACCGATCTGATGGCGCTCGGCTACGAAGCCGCCCACCCGGCTCTGCAGGCTCATCATTGGCCGGACGCGCCCGCCACCGACTTTGCAGAGATCGCCTGACGCCTCAGCGCATCGCGCCCGAATAGCGCGCCATCGTCAAGCCGTCGAGGTCGACGCCGGGGCTGCGTCCGGAGATGACGTCCGCCATGAGCCTCGCGGTACCGGCGGCCATCGTCCAGCCGAGTGTTCCGTGGCCGGTTGCGAGGAAAAGATTGGCAAGCGGCGTGGCGCCGATCACCGGCGTCCCGTCGGGTGTCATCGGCCTGAGGCCGCACCAGAACTCGGCCCGTGTCAGGTCCCCGCCCTTCGGAAACAGATCACCGACGACGTGGCTAAGAGTTGTTCTGCGTGCCTCGTGCAGCTTCAGCGTGTAGCCGGCCAGCTCGGCCGTGCCGCCGACGCGGATGCGGTCCCCGAGTCGCGTGATCGCCACCTTGTGCGTCTCGTCCATCACCGTCGACTCCGGTGCGGCCGCGGCGTCCGTGATCGGCACGGTGATCGAATAGCCTTTTACCGGATAGACCGGAATGCGGATGCCGACCGGTCGCAGCATGAGTGGCGAATAGCTTCCGAGGGCCATCAGATAGGCATCGGCCGTCAGCGTCTCGCCAGCCGACGTGTCGAGCCCCGCGATGACGTCGCCGGCGCGGACGAGGCCATGCAACGGTGTGTCGAATCGGAACGAAACGCCGCGCGCCGCGGCAAGCCCGGCGAGACGCTGGGTGAACTTGAAGCAGTCCCCCGTCTCGTCGCCCGGCAACAGCAGACCGCCGACGAATTTGTCTTGCACGTGGGCCAAGGCCGGCTCGTTGCGGATGCATCCGGCGCGATCGAGCAGCTCGAAGGCGACGCCGCTTTCGCGTAGCACTGCAATGTCGCCGGCGCTGCCGTCGAACTGCCTCTGCGTGCGAAAGAGCTGCAACGTTCCTTGCATGCGTTCGTCGTAGGTGATACCGGTCTCGGCGCGTAGGGCACGCAAGCAGTCGCGGCTGTATTCGGCCAGCCGCACCATTCGCGTCTTGTTGATCTCGTAGCGCGCCGCCGTGCAGTTGCGCAGCATCGCCAGAACCCAGCCGATGAATGCGGTATCGAGGTGCGGCCGGATGACGAGAGGCCGGTGGTGCATCGCCAGCCACTTGATCGCCTTGAGAGGGACGCCCGGGCCGGCCCACGGCGCCGAATAGCCCGGCGAGACTTCGCCGGCGTTGGCAAAGCTGGTCTCGAGCGCCGGCGCAGACTGGCGGTCGACCACGGTCACGTCGTGACCGGCCCCGGCCAGTTCGTAGGCCGCAGTGACGCCGATGACGCCGGCACCGAGAACGAGCACCTTCATGCGATCGGATCTCGGAGATGCGGGGGTGTCATGCGGGGTGCGGCATCATTCGTAGTCTTGCGATTTTGCACGCGGCGTTTCCGAGGAGACAGGATCATGATTCACGTGATGGCTTCGATCGTCGTCAAGCCCGAGCACGCAGCGGCGGCCAAGACGCTGCTCGTCGAGCTGGCGGCCACCTCCCGCGGCGAGTCCGGCTGCATCGACTACGAGCTGTTCCAGCGAGCCGACGCGCCGAACGTTTTCCAGACCGTCGAGCAATGGCGAGCCCAGGCCGACGTCGACAGGCACATGAAGACTGCGCACGTCGCTGCGGCGATCGGTGCCGCAGCGCCGATGCTGGCCTCGCCACTCGCCGTCCATGGCTTCGCGAAGATCGGCTGAGATGGGGCTCGCTCCACCTTTCATCGCACCGGCCCGCTTCGACGACGCCGCGGCGGCGCTCGCCCGCGTCGGCGAGATCTACGCGGGCAGCGTCGACCACTTGCGCGCAGCCCTCCAATCGTTCGTCACCGGCGCGGTGCCGGCCGGGC
>JBDTIO010000300.1:0-2957 GCA_039936375.1 Caldimonas sp.
TCGCGCCCCATTGCAATCGGGTCGCCGGCCCTTCGCTCTTCTCGAAAGCCAGGGCATACCAGTGCAGCGCCGTAGCGTTGTCGCCGCGCTTTCGGGCGTTGCCGGCCAGCTCGCTCATCAGGTAGTACGGCGAATGGCTCTTTGCGAGATTGGCTTCGAGCAGCGCGTCCGATTCGCCGGACAGCCCGGCTCGTTCGAGCATATACGCCGCCGCCGTAATGACCGCCTGGCGCTCGTAGCCGTCGGTGATTTCGTGGTCGGCGCGCGCCGCCGTCTCGCGCACGTCGGCAAGTAGCGGCGCCGGCAGTTGCGGGATCGGAACGGCCTTCGATGGCGCCGTCGCGGCGGCGTCGGGCAAATCGATGCGGGCCAGATCGACGCGACTGATGAGCGCCTGCAGGCGATCGGCACGCGACAAGGATACATCCGCCTCGAGCCGACGCAAGGCCGCATCGAAGGCACCGACCAGATGCGCGCGCTCCGTGGTCTGCGGGCGCGACACGGCGCGGGCGATGTCGGCCGCGGAATTGATGAGCTGGTCGGCGACTTCCCTTGCCGCCACAGGATCGGCGAGGGTCGCCAGCACGGCGGCGCGCACCGTCGGATCGATGCGTGCCGGCGTCTTCCCGTCGCCGGCCGCCAGTGCCTTCAGGCGCAGGCGCATTGCCGTGGCCGGCTGATCGCCGGGGCAGGCGGCGGCAAGCCGGGAGAGCGTGGAGGTCAGCTGATTCTTGGCGACGAGCTGCTGCTGGTCGGTATCGAACGAGTAGAAGGCGAGCAGACGCCAGTCGCTGGCCGGCATCACCTTGCCGGCCAGCGCTTCGGCAAGCACGGCCTTGACCGGCCGTGCCGCACTCATGCCGAGATTCAGCACTTCGGTGTAGCGAGCCGGGTCGACCTCGCCCGGCAGGCGCGTCACCTCTTCGCCCGCCGGACTGAAAAGCAGCATCGTCGGATAGCCGCTGACGTGAAATCGGGCGCCCAGCTTTTGCGCACCGGGGCTGTCGCCGTCGATGTAGACCGGCACGAACGCGTGCGAGCGCTCGATGAAGTCCTGGCGATTGAAGATCGTCGACTTGACCTGGTTGCACGGCGGGCACCACTTCGCGCCCCAATAGACGAAAACCGGCTTGGTCTCGGCGCGCGCGACCGCGAATGCGGCATCGACATCCGCATCGCTGGCCGCGTGTCGCCAGGCGATGCCGTCGTCGCTCACGTCGCTCGGCCGCGCTGCCGGGGCGACGGCGGGCGACATGCTGTTCGGCGTGGGCGCGGGCGCCGCGGGCGGTACCGGCTTCGAGCAGGCCGCGAGCGCCGCGCCGAGCGCAGCCAGGATCGCGTACGCTGCTGTAGCAAGGAGTCTGCTCGTCATGGTCTCGGCGCTCGCATCGGGGCCGCCATCATCGCCCAATCAATCGACCAGGGCTGGCGCCTCGCGGACCGTGTCTTTCGGCGATGACGATCCGAACTGCGCCAGGGCGACGCCGGCCAGCGTCAGCGCGGCACCCGCGACCTTGACCGCCGTGTAGCGTTCACCGGTGACCACCCAGGCGACCACGCCGGCGATCGGCGGCATCAGGTACATGAGCGGCGCGGTGCGGGCGACGCCGCGCACGGCATTGACCCAGCCCCAGACGATCCAGCCGAGAAAGGCCGAGACGATGGCGGCGTAGAACGTGCCGGCCCAGATCGGCCAGGCCACCTCGCGCCACACCACCTGCAGGCCGGCTGGCAGACTCACGGCGACCACCGGCGCGCTGGCGAGCAGCGCCGCGTAAGTCATCACCGTGACGCCGCCGAGACGCTCGATCAGCGGCTTGGCGGCCACCGTGTAGTACGAGAAGAACGACGCGGCGACAAGGAGGATGAGGTCGCCGGCGCCGGCCTGCCAATGGCCGCCGAAGAGCGTGTCGGACAGGAAAGCGAGAACGCCGAGGCAGGCCACCGCGACGCCGGCGACCTGGCCGCGGGTCAACGTCTCGAGGCCGTGCCAGCGTAGGATGAAGAGTGTGAAGATGGGCCCGCAGGCCAGGATCAGCGAGCTCGAAAACGCAGTCGATAAGTCGATGCCGTAGGTCACGAGGCCGACGTGCAGCAGATGGCCGACGAGCCCGAGCCGCAGCAGCGCCCAGACATCGGCGCGCGAGACGCGCGGCCAATGCAAGCCGTGGCGAAAGCAGAGGAGGCCCGCTGCCGCAACCGGCATGATGAGATAGCGGGCGAACAGGAAGCCGCCCGGCGAGAGGGCGCGAAAGATCGCCTTTTGCACGGTGAAGTTGGCGCCCCAGACGACAACGAGGGCGAGCGCAGCCCAGAGCGCATGGCGGCCGCGGCGGTCGTGCTCAGCCTGCGACAACCACGCCGCCACCGACGCCGAGGACGCAGCCGTCGTGGCCGGCACCGTCGGCCGCGAGCGTCGCTCAGGCACCGGGCTCGTCGCCGAGCGCGCCCTGCGCATCGTCGAGGCGCCAGCCTTCGACCGGCGTGGCCCGGGCCAACGCCATCCACATTGCAAAGCCCATCTTCATCGATCGCTTCGGTGCGGCGCGCGCAACGACCAGGCGCTCCGCTTCGGCGACAAGCACGCCGCACTCGCCGGGAATCTCCTCGGGCGTGGCGATACCTTCGCGAATCACGTACCAGCACTCGCCGCCGATCTGCAGGTAGGCCTCGCGCTTGCCGGCACGGCGCAGGTCAGCGAGCAGGTCGGAGCGATGAAACTTGATCTCGTGAACGATCGGCTCGAGGTAGATCTCGACCGTCGTGTGGCGAACGGAGAAGACGTCGGGCATTGCCATCGACCAGGATTCGCCGACGCGGGCGCGTACGCAGAGGCCTCGCCAGGCCAGGCGGCCGGCACGCGTCATCTCGCGGGCAACGCGCTCGACCAGCAGCTCGTGGCCATCGCGCCGGGCCCGGTTCTTCTGCAGCGTCTCGGCCAGCACGGCGATGCCGGC
>JBDTIO010000301.1:0-4544 GCA_039936375.1 Caldimonas sp.
TCTGCACTGGCAGAGGAATCGTTTCTTCCGCCAGTGGCGCTCGCGGCCCCGCCTCTACATTGCGACGGCCATCGCCGTCGCCGTGGGCATCCTGCTGCCGGAGAGCATTGCCCGGCAGCCGGTGACGCGCTGGCTGATCGCCTGGAACGTCGGCGCCGTTCTCTATGTGATCCTCGCCGCGATCATGATGATTCGCTCGTCGAGTCATCACATGCGCCACCGGGCGCAGCAGCAGGATGACGGCCAGCGCACGATCCTGGCGCTGGTGGTGATCGCGACGGTGGCCAGCCTGGCGGCGATCGGCGGCGAACTGGCGGTGGTCAAGGACATGCACGGCTTCAACAAGGGCGCGCACATCGCGTTGGCCGGCGTGACGGTGCTGTCGTCGTGGACCTTCATCCAGATCATGTTCGCGCTTCACTATGCGCACGACTACTACGCCGCAGCCTGCCACGGCCGGCCGCCCGGCCTGCAGTTCCCCGAGGAAGAGCATCCCGACTACGGCGATTTCTTCTACTTCGCGTCGGTCATCGGCACTTCGGGCCAGACCGCCGACGTGTCGTTCGTGTCCAAGCCGTTGCGGCGCATCGGTTCGCTCCATTGCATCCTCTCGTATCTGTTCAACACTACGGTGCTGGCCTTGCTGATCAACATCGGCGCCAGCATGTTCTGATCATGGCCACACTTCCCGGTCTGCCGCAAACCGACGAGCCCGAGCCCGACGCGCTCCCCGTGGAACCCGACGACGGCACGACGCTTCCAGGCCGCCTGCCCGAGGAGTCCCCGGGCCACGTTCCCGCTCATCCACCCAAGGCCTGAGGCGCAGGCTGCGGGTGCACAATCCGCAGCGCGCTTTTTCGGCGCGGGGGATTTGTCGACGATGCGTCGTGTCTGGGCTTTCGTGATTCTGGTGCTGGCCGCATTGGCTTTCGGCGCCTGGGCTTCCGACTTCATCACGATGCAAGGCGAGCGCACCGTCTACACGGTCGATTGCAACGGCGGCAACTGGAGCGAAGATCGTTGCACCGGCAAGCTCGCCGCCGGCCCGCGTTTTCGCTACCGCGCCCTCAAGCCGCACAACGAAGTCATCTTCTGGACCGTCGGATCGTCGGAGCGATCGGGCAAGTTCGAGGATTGCCTCATCCAGGACGGGCGCAATTGGGTTTGCAAGCCGGGCAACGATACGTCCCGCTCGATCACCCTCGCCATGGCCGAGGGCGCGCCAGTGCGAAGCAGCGCGACGCGGCCCTTTCGTGCCGTGTCGAAGTGGCGCTGGCTGCTGCTCGATCGCGGCTTTTCGGCCGACAAGCCCGTGCCGCTCACCGCAGCGGCCTCGGCGCCGGCCGGCTGACCGCACGGCGCCGGCCCGCGCCGGGGCTGGCGCGCTCAGCTTATTCAGAAGCCGAACAGATTGGCGCCGGCATTCGCCGTCGGCCAGCGCTCCTGGCCTTCGGCCCAGACGAGCGCGAGAGCGCCGAACGGCGATTCGACGCGCACCGTCGCGCCGGGCTCGACGACGACGAAGCAGTTGGCGTGCGCCTTCTGGCCGTTGATCGTCAGTTCGCCGCCGCGAATCCATAGCTCGACCCACTCGCTCGCCTGCCACGGCGGCAGCACCGCTTCCGGGCGCAGGCGCCACTGCAGCATGCGGCGAATGCGGCCGGTGCCGGCGTAGTCGTAGATGGTCTGGCGACGCAGCCCGGCGACGCCGGTTTCGAGCGAGGCGACGTGATCGACGGCGACGTTGATCTCCGGCGCGATGTCGGGGTCGGGGTTGCGAAAACCCTCGTAGGTCGAGCCCGCATGAATGCCGGACAGCAACTGGTCTTTCAGCGGATAGTTGACCGGCCCTTCGAGCTTGGAGACGAGCACGGTCGGTACATGCGAGATCGCATCGTGCGTCGAGCCGAGGCGGTTAATGCCGACCTCGTTCTGCGCGGTGCAGCCCATGTAGTCGCTGATGCCGCCTTCGAGAATGAAGCTCGTCGCCACGCCCTGGTGCTGGTGCAGGCCGCTGCGCACGCCACGGTCGAAGCCGATCAGTCCGAGGAATTCGCCCCGATCGTCATCGACGCGGATCGACTTCAGCCGCAGGCCCGACCGTGCCGTTTCTTCCCACGGCATGGCAGCCGCGTCGAAGACGTGTACGCGCTCGTCGGCCTGGCGTTGATAGACGGCGTTTCGCATGCGTCACCTCGAAGAGCATTTCGCGCAACTGTATCGAGCGCGCGTTCAGGCGCCGACTTGCCGTGCTGCCATGCGCGGCCGGATCACACCAGTGGCCAGCGCGGTTCCGGCGAAGACGACGGCGCAGCCGGCGACGAGCGACCCGCTCAGGGTCTCGCCCAGAAACAGGCCGCCCCAGGCGACGGCGAAGATCGGCACCAGGTAGGTCACCGCGACGGCGTTGGCCGGCCCGGCGTGGGCGATCAGGCGAAAGTAGAGGACGTAGGCGAGGCCGGTACAGAAAAGGGCAAGAGCTGCCGCGGTGAGCCAGGCCCGCATCGAGAGCGGGGCGACCGGCCAGAACCATGCGGCCGGCAGTGCCACGAACACTGCCGCAGCGAGCTGGCTGCCGGCCGCGACCGCGAGCGGCGACACGCCGGAGAGATAGCGCTTGGTCAGGCTCGGCGCCAGTCCATAGCAAAGCGTTGCGACCAGGCATGCGCCCACCGCTCCGCCGGTGCCGGTCTGAAGGCCGGCCTTGCCCCAGGCGATCCAGACGACGCCGGCGAAGCCGATCGCCAGGCCCAGCATGCGCGCCGGCGTCATGCGATGTGCGAGCCAGACCCAGGCGATCACGGCCGCGAAGAGCGGCGTCGCCGAGTTGAAGATCGCCGACAGGCCGGCGTTGATCGACAGCGCGGCATAGGAAAAGCAGAGAAATGGCAACGCTGAATTGGTCAGGCCAACCGCGGCGATGGCGCGCCAGTGGCGGGCGAGCTCCGGCAGTTGCCCGTGCGCCGCGAGCAGCGGCACAAGAAGAAGCGCCGCACCGGTGACGCGCACGGCGACGAGTGCCACCGGTCCGAAAGCCGGCGCGGCGATGCGCATGAAAAGAAAAGACGCGCCCCAGAGAGCGGCCAGAGCGACGAGCTCGGCGATGTCGCGTGGCCTCAATGCATTTCCAGTTGCGGCGAACTGTTCGCGCTCTTGCGGCTGACCGATTCGACGTGCAGCAGCACCGTCTTGCGCTCCAGGCCGCCGGCGTAGCCGGTCAGCGAGCCGTCGCTGCCAACGACGCGATGGCAAGGAACGATCACCGAGACTGGATTGCGCCCGACCGCCGCGCCGACGGCGCGGCCGGCCGACGGCTTGCCGAGGCGGCCGGCGATCTCGCCGTAGCTGCAGGTCGTGCCGCGCGCCAGCTTCAGCAGCTCGCCCCAGACGGCGCGCTGAAACGGCGTGCCCTGAAGGTCGAGCGGCACGTCGAAGCCGTCTTCGGCGCCGCTGAAATAGGCCTCGAGCTGCTGCGCCGCGCGGAGCAGCAGCTCGTCGTCGTCGCGCTCCGGCGCGTCGAACGGCGCCGGGTGATGTTTCTGGTTTTCGAACCAGGCTCCGGCGAGCCCTTTCGCTGTTCGTGCCAGCAGGAGCTTGCCGAGCGGTGATGCATAGCGCATCTGCGCCGTGATGCGGTGGTCGAAAGAAGAAGTTCGGTCGTTCATGATTTGGCTCCAGGAGAAATCAAGTTCCACAGGCGCAGCAGCGCATAGGCGCGCCACGGTCGCCATGCTTCGGCGCGCGCTTCGGCGTCGCGTGCCGACGTCGTGGCGAAAAGTCGTTGCATCGCCTTCAGCGCGACCACGTCGCCCGGGGGGAAGGCGTCGGGCCAGCCGAGCGCACGCATGGCGATGTAGTGAGCCGTCCAGGCGCCGATGCCGGGCAGCTCGCGCAGCCGCTCGACGAGTCGATCGGGTGCCGCGCCGGCGGCCAGCATGGGGGCGAGCGTGGGCCAGTCGCGAGCGAGCGCCTGGATCGCGCCGACACGGCTGCGAATGATGCCGAGCTCGGCGATGCGTTGCACCGGCGCAGCGGCGAGCGCTTGCGGCGACGGGAAGGTGCGACTGACGTCCGGCCACGGCGTGGCGATCGGAGCACCGAAGCGCTCGACGACGCGCCGCGCCAGCGTCCGCGCTGCCGCGACCGTCACCTGCTGGCCGAGCACGGCACGAACGGCGAGCTCGAAGCCATCGAGGCTGCCGGGCAAGCGCAGGCCCGGCGCACCGGGAAGATCGGCGAGCGCGGAATCGATGGTTGCCGGCGATGCATCGAGATCGAGCCAGCGGCGCGCCGCCGCGATGACGGCCGCACTGGTCGGGCTCAACTGCGGCGCGAACGCGATCCGGACCCGCGAGGCCACCGGATCGAAGCGCGCCTCAATCCAGCCGGCCGGGCTCGCTGCGATGGCCCCCGCGCGCAGGCTTCGACGGATCGACAGGCCGTCGACGACTTCGACGTCGGGGATCGCGCGTATCGCGACGAAGTCGAGCAACGCCCGTTCGTCGTGCGGGGCGCGGTAGCCGAGCGTGACCGTGATCGGCTCG
>JBDTIO010000302.1:0-5363 GCA_039936375.1 Caldimonas sp.
TCAGGTTCTCGACGAACATCTTCCAGTTGCACTGATGCATGAAGCGCAGGCACCCGCCGGCGATCTCGAGCCGGCCTTCGGGCGAGCGATCGGCCATGTTGTCGATCGAGCTGAGCGAATCGCCGAAATATTCCTCGAAGCCGGGTCCCACGTCGTTCAGCTTGACGAAGATGAAGCCGCGATGCAGGCGCACGTTCTTCACCGTGACGATGCCGCGGGCCGATTCGCATTCGTGCAAGCTGGTGCCCGCATAGCCCTCCTTCAGCGGCATCGACAGCAGCGACCCGTCGGTGCGGAACGTCCAGGCGTGATACGGGCAGCGGAAGTGCTTGCCGGTATTGCCGCAGGGTGCGCTGACGAGACGCGAGCCCTTGTGGGCGCAGCGATTCATCAGCACGCGCACCGAATTGTCTTGATGGCGCACGACGATGAGCGGCTGGCCGGCGACCTCGGCGCGCAGGTAGTCGCCCGGGTTCGGTAGCTGCGAGTCGTGGCCGACGTAGTTCCAGGTGTTGGCGAAGAAGTGCTCCTGCTCGAGCGCGAACAGCTCCTCGTCGATGTAAAGGTCGCGGTGCACGCGGTCGGGCTGCACCAGCGCGCGCACGGCGTCAGGGTCGCTACGGTAGGAAGAAGATGACTGCATGGTCAGGGCGGAGATGTCGGCGCGATCACCGGCGCGGCGTCAGGCTAGCGCATGTTGCGCCAGTGTCGCCTCGAGCCTCGTACCGTGCTCGTCGGCGAGCGCCGCCTCGCGCAGCTCGCGAAGGGTGGCCGGGGCCAGGGTCGCGCCGGCCCGCCGCACGGCAGCCATGATCCTGTCGAAATGGCGAACGCCGCGTTCGTGGGTGTCGCTGTAGCCCTTGACGAGGCGCTGGCATTGCGCCACTTCGACGGCCAGCTCCGGGTTGCGTCGCGCCGTCTCGGCGATGCAGGCGAGCCAGGCGACGATGGCCGCGTTCTCGGCGGCGTAGCGCGTCGTCGAACGGCGCCAGCGCTTCATGCCCGCGACGACATAGAGCATGAGAAAGCCACTGAGCGAACTGGTCGTGACGATGCGGCCGCGCTGCGTCAAACGTTCGACGAGGCGGCGCGGCCAGCCCGGTCTTTCGATCCAGCGGCCGAGGGCCGCCGGCAACGTCTCGGCGATCTCCTGGACGCGCGGATGCAGGTACTCGTCGATCGCCATGACCTGGTCATCACCGGCGCGTACCTCGGTCCGCACCCGTTCGAAGCGCGAGCCACGCGTCTTCAGGGCGGCGACGCGCACCGTGTCTTCGTATGACATCCAGAGCGCGAGATGGCGCGCCGTCTCGTTCAGGAGACGGCCTTCGGCAGCATCGGGCAGCGTGGCGACGGCGGCCAGGCGATCGAGGTATAGCGCAGCGTAGGGCGGATCCTGGTAGTCGATCAGGCGGCGCACGCCTTCGCGCAGCATCGTTCGTGCCGTGCTGGAGAAGTGGTGATCGATTCGTTCCAGCAGCGCGCGCACGCGCGGATCGGCCGGAACACCTGCGGCGGGCTCCACGGCGACGAGGGCGGCAGAGGCGGACGGTGCGTCGGTGGTGCCGTCGAGCGCTGCCGCTGCCGGACCGGCGACGATGTCGCCATGTTGCGCGTCGACATGTTTCGGCATGGCGGCGTCGATTCCCGCGGCAAGGCCATACCCGGTCGCGAACGCCTTCAGGCTCGGCGCCACGCCGACGCCGCCGCGCGCGATCGTCGCTTCGAATTGCGCCCGGCTGAAGGGCAGCACGCCGGTGCCGGCGAGCGCGCCGAACAGCACGGCGCTGATGACGCTGCCGCTCTGTTCGGCCGCCTCGGCCATGTCGAAGCGGACGAAGCGCTTCGCCGCCGCCGAAGCATGGGCGATGAGGGCGGCGCTGTCGACGCGGCCGTCGCCGAGGGCGGTCTTCTCGGTGATCGAATAGACGCGATGGGTCGAGGCGATCAGCGTCGTGCGATCGGCCGTGACGAGGCCGCGCTGCACGGCGCGGCCGCATTCCATCAGCTCGGAGGCGAGCACGACGTCGACATCGCCGGGCAGCGGCATCAGCGCCAGCACCGGCGTGCCGCCGTCGAGCTCGGCCTGGCGTTGCGGATACAGCTCGACGTAGTAGATCGTGGCGCCCGTGCGCTGCGCGACGCCGGGCACCGAGGTTGTCTGCGCGAAATAGCCGTTCGATTCGCCGAGGTCGACGATCCAGTCGGCCAGGACGCCACCGCCCTCGCCGCCCATCGCCATGATCGCGATCTTCAGGGGCTGCACGGCGCTCATGTCATGGGGCTCGCCTAGAACGCCAGGCGCGCGCGCGCCCGGGCGTCGCGCCGTTGCAGCCAGCCGATCGCCGCCGCGCGTAGGCGCGCCAGACCGCGATCCCACCCGCTCGGATTGCTGACGATGCGCGCCTTGTAGAAGCTCGGGCACAGCACCGCCGCGTGCGAGACCTCGCCACAGACGCCGCAGCCGACGCAGCTGTCGAGCACGGTGGCGACCGGATCGGTGCGCAGCGGGTCGGGGTTGGCCTTGATCGACAGCGACGGGCAGCCCGACAGGCGAATGCACGAGTGATCGCCGGTGCAGGTGTCGGCATCGACACCGAAGCGCTCGCGCACGACGCGCTCGCCGGCGGCGATCGCCTGCTTGATCTGCGGCTTGATGCGGCGTTGCCGGTTGAGCTGGCACTCCGACTGCGCGATCAACACCTTCGGCCCTTTCTCCTTCGTCGTCAGCGCTTCCTTCAGCGTATCGCGCATGCCGGCGACGTCGTAGGTGCGGCGCAGCGTCCGCACCCAGCGCACGCCGACGCCGCGCACCGCCTGCTCGATCGCGTGGCCGGTGCTGCGCGTCGGGTTGGCCGCCTTCGACGACAGGATGTCCTGGCCGCCGGTGGCCGAGGTGTAGTTGTTGTCGACGACGATCGTCAGGTTGTCGCTGCGATTGAAGACCGCGTTGGCGATGCCGCTGGTCAGGCCGTTGTGCCAGAAGCCG
This sequence comes from Caldimonas sp., assembly GCA_039936375.1. Taxonomy (GTDB): domain Bacteria; phylum Pseudomonadota; class Gammaproteobacteria; order Burkholderiales; family Burkholderiaceae_C; genus Schlegelella_A. The sequence continues at coordinate 2,990 of JBDTIO010000302.1, forward strand.
CCATCACCCATCACCGAGATCGCGCGTTGGCCGGAGCCGGTGTTGAAGGCCGAAGCGGCCGCCGTGCCGAGGCCGTAGCCCATCGTCGTGTTGCCGATGTGAAACGGCGGCAGGATCGAGAACAGATGGCAGCCGATGTCGGCGCTGACGTGATGCGGGCCCAGCTCGCGCTCGACCAGCTTCATGGCGCTGAAGATCGGTCGCTCCGGGCAGCCGGTGCAAAAGCCCGGCGGCCGGCCGTGCACGTTGTCGGCGAGCGATGTCTCCACGAGCGGCGGCGCCTCGCCATGCGTCGTCTCGACGACGAGGGAAATCACCTTCGGCGCACGCACCGGCTTCGCTGGCGGCTCGATGCGGCCGACGTGTTCGAGGAACGCGCGCGTTCCCTTCAGCACTTCGGCGCCCGTGTATTCGCCGGCCGGAGCGAGGAAGTCCTTGCCGTGCAATGCCGTCTGCAGATCGGCCTGGCGCAGGATCGTCGCGAGGTTCTGCTCGATGTGGTTCGGCTGGCCTTCCTCGACCAGCAGCACCGCCCGCTTGCCGGCGCAAAACCGCGTCACCTCGCTGGGTACGACCGGATACGCCACGTTCATGACGTAGAGCGGAATCTTCGAGCGGCCGTAGACGTCGGCCAGGCCGAGCCGCTCGAGCGCGCGCAGCAGCGCGTTGTACATGCCGCCCTGGACGACGATGCCGATGTCGTCGGCACCTTCGGCGAAGAACTCGTTGAGGCCGCGCGCTTCGATGAAGCGAATGGCCGCCGGCCAGCGCTCGTTGACCTTCTCCTGCTCGTGCATGTAGGTCGCGGGTGGCAGGACGATGCGGCCGACGTCACGGCGGGGCGCGGCGAGCGCTTCGGTCATCGTGAAATCGGCGCTGCGGTTGGCGCTGGCGACGAAGTGGCCGTGCACGTGGCAGGCGCGGATGCGCAGCAGCATCATCACCGGCGTGTGGCTCGCTTCCGAAAGCTCGAATCCCGTCTTCACCGCCGCCACCATCGCCGGCAGGTTGGGCCGCGGGTCGAGCAGCCAGATCTGCGACTTCATCGCGAAGGCGTGGCTGCGCTCCTGCATGATCGACGAGCCCTCGCCGTAGTCTTCGCCGACGATGACGAGCGCGCCCCCGGTGACGCCGCCCGAGGCCAGGTTGGCGAGCGCGTCGGACGCGACGTTGATGCCGACCGGCCCCTTGAACGTGACCGCGCCGCGCAGCGGGTAGTTGACCGACGCCGCAAGCGTGGCGGCCGCAGTCGCCTCGCTCGCTGAGTTCTCGAAGCGGATGCCGTGCTCGGCGAGGATGTCTTGCGCATCGGCCAGCACATCCATCAGGTGCGAGATCGGCGCGCCTTGGTAGCCGGCCACGTACGAAACGCCCGATTCGAGCAGCGCCTTGGTGACGGCGAGGATGCCTTCGCCGCGAAACAGCTCGCCGGCGCCGAGCCGGAGCTTCTTCACCTCTTCGACGAACGATCGTTCGGCCATGCCTGTTCCCGGAAACTCCAGCGCGGCAGCGGCCGCGCCGAGCGGAGGGGCGCTTTGGGGACTGGCTCTATATTAGTTTAAGTGGCAACATATCCAAAATCATGTTTACCTTGCCGCGCCCTCCCGCTGCGACGAAGGCTCGGGCGGGCGCCCCGGCAGGCAAGGCGGCGACCGCTCGCGTGCGCTTCGTCGACGGCTATCTGGCCGCCCTGCTGGCCCAGGCGAGCCACCTGATCTCGCACGAGTTCCATCAGGTTGTGCGCGCGCAAGGTCTCTCGGTCTCGGAGTGGCGCGTGCTGGCCAGCCTGGCCGGCGAGGAGCCGATCAGCACCGGCCGCCTCGCGCAAGTGGCGGTGCTGAAGCAGCCGACCGTGACGCGCATGCTCGACCGCCTGGCGGCCGAGGGCCGCGTCGAGCGCCTCGCCCAGGCGGGCGACCGGCGTGTCACGCTCGTGCGCATCACGCCCGCCGGCGCGCGCACCGTGGCGCAGCTGATTGCGCTGGCGCGCGAGCACGAGGCGCGCGTGCTCGCGCCGTTCGGGTTGCCGCGGGCGGAGGAGCTGAAGGCGACACTGCACGGAATCATCGAGTCGCGCCGGGAAGCGGCCGCGGAGTAACCGCGCGCCGCGGCGCTTCGGCGTCCGCCGCGCGATCAGCAGGGATTCGGCGCGAGCAGAGGCACCGCCGCACGTCGCAGCAGCACCGGCCCGACGATCGCCTGACCCTGGACATTCTTCAACTCGATCGTCAGCGCACCGCCCGCCGCTGGCACGGCGGACAGGGCGGCGAGCGCGTCGAGACCGTTGTTGTCGAGCTCGTAGTTACCGAAGAACCCCGGTGCGCCGCCGGCAGCGGTGCCGAACTCACCGCTGAAATGCAGCTTCAGGCACGAG
>JBDTIO010000303.1:0-3569 GCA_039936375.1 Caldimonas sp.
GGCGAGCGGGTCATCGTACGCGAGCGCTCGTTGCCCGCGTTCCCCTCCGAGGAGGTCGTTCAGACGAGGCCGATATCTTTCGTCGCGCTACCCGGAATTCCGCGGCCTGCAGGAAGCGATCGTCGAGCACACCATTGCCGGCGGCGATTCGCTGGTGCTGATGCCCACCGGGGGCGGCAAGAGCCTGTGCTACCAGATACCGGCGATCGTGCGGCATCGCGCCGAGCGCGGCGTCGCCGTCGTGGTCAGTCCCCTGATCGCGTTGATGCAGGATCAAGTCGGCGCCCTCGAGGAAGCAGGCGTGCACGCGGCCTTCCTCAACTCGACGCTGGAGAGCGCCGACGCCACCCGCATCGAGCGCGAGATGATGAGCGGGCGGCTGGTGCTGCTCTACGCCGCGCCCGAGCGCATCGCCACGCCACGCATGCTGGCCCAGCTCGATTCGCTGCACGAGCGCGGCCTGCTCTCCCTCTTCGCCATCGACGAGGCACATTGCGTCAGCCAGTGGGGGCACGACTTCCGCGAGGACTACCTGCGCCTGTCGGTGCTGCACGAGCGCTATCCGGAGGTGCCGCGCATCGCGCTCACGGCGACCGCCGACGCGCTGACGCGTGCCGACATCGTCGAACGCCTCGAGCTGCAGAAAGCGCGCATCTTCGTCAGCAGCTTCGACAGGCCCAACATCCGCTACGCGGTGGTCGGCAAGGACAAGGCGCGCGAGCAACTGCTCGCCTTCATTCGCGACGAGCACGCCGGCGACGCCGGCATCGTCTATTGCCAGACGCGCAAGAAGGTCGACGAGACGGCGAACTGGCTGAGCGAAGAAGGCATTTCAGCGCTGCCGTATCACGCCGGCCTCGACGCTTCGGTGCGGCAGCGCAACCAGAGCCGCTTCCTGCGCGAAGACGGCATCGTGATGGTCGCGACGATCGCTTTCGGCATGGGCATCGACAAGCCCGACGTGCGCTTCGTCGCCCACCTCGACTTGCCGAAGAACATCGAGGGCTACTACCAGGAGACCGGCCGCGCCGGCCGCGACGGCCTGCCCGCCGACGCCTGGATGGCCTACGGCCTGGCCGACGTCGTCAACCAGCGCCGCATGATCGACGAGAGCCCGGCCGGCGACGAGTTCAAGCGCAACCAGCGCGGCAAGCTCGACGCGCTGCTGGCGCTGGCCGAGTCGCACGATTGCCGGCGCGTCCGCCTGCTCACCTACTTCGGTGAAGCGAGCGAGCCGTGCGGCGCCTTGCACAACGCCTGCGACAACTGCCGCGCACCGCCCGAGACGTGGAACGCGACCGAAGCGTCGCGCATGGCTCTCAGCTGCGTCTATCGCATCGAGCAGCACAACGGACTGCACTTCGGCGCTGGCCACCTGATCGACGTGCTGCGCGGCAAGCCGACCGACAAGGTCGCGCAGCACGGCCACGCCCGGCTCAGCACCTTCGGCGTCGGCGCGGCGTTCTCGGAGACGCAATGGCGCGCCGTCTTGCGCCAGCTTGTCGCCCTCGGTCACCTCGCCGCCGACGGCGAGTACGGCACGCTCGGCCTGACGGCGTCGTCGCGCGCCGTGCTGCGGGGCGATGTGACGCTGATGCTGCGCGAAGCGGTCGCGGCGCCGGCACGCACGCGGGCCTCGCGCAAGCGAAAGGGCGGCGCCGCTGGCGAAGTCGGCGGCGCGGGCAAGCCGCCGCCGCGGCCGCTCGACGACGCCGGCCTCGCGCGCTTCGCCGCCTTGAAGGCCTGGCGCGGTGAAGTCGCCCGAAGCCACAACCTGCCCGCCTACGTCGTCTTCCACGACGCCACGCTCGCCGAGATGGCCGAAACGCAACCGACGTCGCTCGATGAGCTGGCCGGCGTCAGCGGCGTCGGCGGGAAAAAGCTCGACGCCTACGGCGAGGACATCTTGCGCGTGCTCGCTACCGACTGACGCCTGCACGCCCGCGATCACCCCATTGCGGATGCCGGGCCGTATCAACGCTCGCATGCGGCAGACTCCACCCTTGCGATGCCCGGCCTCGACCCCGACACTCCCGACGACCAGCTGATGAGCGCCTACGCGCGCGGCGACACCGCTGCCTTCGAGCGGCTCTATGCGCGCCACCAGGCGGGCCTGTATCGCTTCATCCGTCGCCTGCTCGGCAGCTCGCTGTCGGCGCAGACCGACGAGGTCTTCCAGGACACCTGGCTGAAGGTCGTCAATGCGCGCGACCGTTGGGCGCCGCAGGGAGCGACGTTTCGCACCTGGCTTTTCACGCTGGCCCATCACCGCGTCATCGACCTCTTGCGAAAGAGCGGTCGCGAGGTCGCGCTAGATGCGTTCGAAGGCGAAGGCGACGAACCCTGGCAACCTGATGCGGCGGCGTGGCAGCACTGGCCGGCGCCCGCGAGCGCGGCGCCCCAAGGCGAAGACCTGGCTTTCTGGCGGCGCGCCGGCGAAAAGCTCCTGTTCTGCCTCGAGCAGTTGCCGATCGCGCAACGCAGTGCCTTTCTTCTTCATCACGACGACGGTCTCGGTCTCGAGGAAGTGGCACGCGCGCTCGAAGTCGGCTTCGAGACGGCGAAGACGCGGCTGCGCTATGCCATGAGCAAGCTGCGCACGTGCATGGGCGCGTATCTCGAACCGCTGCAGCGCGGAGGCTCGTCGTGAGCGAGCCCCGGCCGCCTTCAGCGGCGTCGCCCGACGAGCGCGATGCCTGGCTCAGCCAGGCACTGCGCCACGCGCCCGACGCCGCCGCCGGGCCGCCCCATGCGCTGCGCGAGGCCATCCTGGCCGAGGCGCGTTCGGCGGTGCAGCCGCTTCGCGATTCGTCGGCGCGAGACAAGCAGGCCACGCAAGCGACGCTGACCGAACGGGTCGCCGCCTTCTGGTCATGGCTGGCGCGGCCACCGGTGGCCGCCGGCTTCGCCAGCGTGATGGCGGCAACGCTGGTCGGCCTGATGTGGTGGGATCGACCGATGGATGAATCGATGACGTCGGCCCCGCCGGCGACGCACATCGTCCGGCCCGACGTGGCGGCCCTGCCGCCCGCCGCGCCAGTCACCGCCGATGCTCCTGCTTCGCCGAGCCCGGCCGATGCGCTGCCGGCGGCCCACGCACCGCCCGCTCCGAGCGCGACGGCAACGCGGCGCGCAAACGCACCGCGAGCCGAGCCGGTGCCGGCCGGCGTCGCCGAGGAAAAGCAACGCAAGCACGGCACACCGGCGAGGGCGGTGCAGGCGGTGCCGTCAATATCGCCCTTCCCCGGCAACGACAAGAATCGAAGCGAATCCGAGGCGCGAAATCAACTTGTCGGCCCAGATCAGGCTGCGGCCCCTGAACTGGCCAAGAAATCTGAAGCCGAAGCCGCCACGACTGCCTCGACGCCAAGGCTTGTCGCCGCTGAACCAAGCGGCGGCGCGGCTCCCGCCGAACAAACGCGATCTGCCGGCGCGGCGACCGCCGAAGCAAAGAACGCGGGGACCGTCGGCGCTGCGGCGAAAGCCTCGCCGCTGCAACGCGAGAGAGCTGCGGTGTCCTCGCGCGCCGCTGCGGATGCGCTCGACAGCCGGGCTGCCCTGGCGCCGCA
>JBDTIO010000304.1:0-4332 GCA_039936375.1 Caldimonas sp.
GTCGACCGCGATCGTCTGCCAACCGTAGGCCTCGAAGCGCTTGGCGCGGTCTTCGGAGAAGGTCATGTCGGTGCCGGCCGACAGCGTTACCGAGTTGTTGTCGTAGAGGCAGATCAGCTTGCCGAGCCGCAGGTGGCCGGCGAGTGAGGCCGCCTCCGAGGCGACGCCCTCCATCAGGTCGCCGTCGCTGACGATCGCCCAGGTGTGGTGATCGACGATGGTCTGGCCGTCGTGGTTGTAGCGGGCCGCGAGATGAGCTTCTGCGATCGCCATACCGACGGCGTTGGCCAGGCCCTGGCCGAGCGGCCCGGTCGTAACTTCGACGCCGGCGGTGTGGCCGCGCTCCGGGTGTCCGGGTGCCTTGCTGCCCCACTGGCGGAACTGCTTGATGTCGTCGAGCGAGAGGTCGTAGCCGGTCACGTGCAGCAGGCTGTAGAGCAGGGCCGAGCCGTGCCCGGCGGAGAGCACGAAGCGGTCGCGATCAGGCCACTGCGGGCTCGCCGGGTTGTGCTTCAGAAAGCGCGTCCACAGCACGTAGGCCATCGGCGCGGCGCCGAGCGGCAGGCCCGGGTGGCCGCTGTTCGCCTTCTGCACCATGTCGACGGAGAGGAAGCGGAGCGTGTCTATGCATTGCTGGTCGAGGTTGTCGGAAGCGGTGAGCGGGGCGGACATGGCGGGCCTTCGGATCGGATCAGTGGGATTGCGGGGCGTCGGACGCGGCGTCGTACTCGCCGCGGCGGGCGGCGCGATTGCAGTCGGCGCGGTGAAAGAGTGCCTGCTGCGCGGCCGGTACGTTCGCGGTCTTGCCGTGCCAGATGTCGAGCGCCGGCTGCTGGATGGCGCGCGCGAACGAGAACGCGAGCGCCCACGGCATGCGCGACTTGAACTTCAGGTTCATCGCGTTCAGGCGGATCGAAGCGAGCTGGGACGTCTGGCCGCCGGAAAGAAAGGCGATGCCCGGCACGGCGGCGGGAACGGCGCGGAGAAAGCAGCCGACGGTCGCGGTCGCGATGTCGTCGGCGTTGCTCTGGTCGGCCGAGGCGAGCCCAGGCAGCACCATGTTCGGCTTCAGCAGCATGCCTTCGAGCAGGACGCCTTGCGCGTCGAGCTGATCGAACACCGCGTGCAAGGTCCTTTCGGTCACCGCGCGGCAACGTTCGAGCGAATGATCGCCGTCCATCAGCACCTCGGGCTCGACGATCGGCACGATGCCCGCTTCCTGGCAGAGCGAGGCGTAGCGGGCCAGGGCATGGGCGTTGGCCTCGATGCAGGCGCGGCTCGGAATCGCTTCGCCGAGCGTGATCACGCCGCGCCACTTCGCGAAGCGCGCGCCCATGGCCGCGTACTCGGCCAGCCGGTCGCGCAGCCCGTCGAGGCCCTCGGTGACGAGTTCGCCCGGGTGGCCGGCCAGCTCTTTCGCGCCGGCATCGACCTTGATGCCGGGGATGATCCCGGCTGCCTCGAGCGCCTGCGCGAACGGCGTGCCGGCGAGCGTCTCCTGGCGAATCGTCTCGTCGTAGAGGATGGCGCCGCTGATGCATTCGCCGAGGCGAGGTGTCGTCACGATCATGTCGCGATAGGCGCGGTGCATCTCCACGGTCTGCGGGATGCCGAGGGCCGCGAAGCGCTTGTTGCACGTCGACGTGCTTTCGTCCATCGCAAGCAGGCCGCGGTCGCCGGCGACGAGCGCTTGCGCGGTATCGACGAGTTGTTGGATGTGCATGTCAGTGCTCCGTTTCGCCTCTTGCGGGGTTTGGCTGCTTGAGGACTCTGTCTTGCGCATTCGCCGTGCCTTTTGCCAAGGCCGCCGGCCGGCCGACTCCGCTCATGTCCCCCGGGCCGCGGCTTCGCCCCGGCCCTCCTCCTTTACTTCGCTTCGCCGACCGGCCGCCGTCCCTGGCAAGCGCCATCCTTGGCGCGCCGACGAACAACGTTGCTCGATCAGGACGGTGGGGTGTTCTGTGGAGCGAAGTAAAGGAGGAGAAGGCAGCCGCAGGCTGCCTTCGGGAGACATGAGCGCAACAGAGCGCCCCGGCGGCCTGATCCCGCCCCGACCCACGAGAAGAACAAACCGAACGCGCGGAAACGGGTGTCATCGACGCTCCCTCCACTTTCACTTTGCCGCGATCGCGCGATCGACGACAGCCTGGGCTTCCTTCAGGATCTGCTTCAGGTGATCGTCATCGACGAAGCTCTCGGCGTAGATCTTGTAGATGTCTTCCGTGCCCGATGGCCGCGCCGCGAACCAGCCGCTCTTCGCCATCACCTTGATGCCGCCGATCGGCGCACCGTTGCCGGGCGCCTTGTCGAGCACGCTGTCGATCTTCTCGCCGGCGAGCTCGGTGGCGCTCAGTTGTGCTGGCGTGAGCGCGGCAAGCTGCGCCTTCTGTGCGGCGGTGGCCGGCGCATCGACGCGGTCGGCGACCGGGCGGCCGAGCTCGCCGGCGAGTGCCTCGTAACGCTCGCCCGGATCGCGGCCGGTGCGCGCCTTGATCTCGGCCGAGAGCAGCGCCGGCACGAGGCCGTCCTTGTCGGTCGTCCAGACGCTGCCGTCGCGGCGCAGGAAAGAAGCACCGGCGCTTTCCTCGCCGCCGAAGCCGAGCGAGCCGTCGAACAGGCCGGGAGAGAACCACTTGAAGCCGACCGGCACTTCGAAGAGCTTGCGACCGAGCCGCTTCACGACGCGATCGATCAGGCTCGTGCTGACGACGGTCTTGCCGATGGCCGCCTGCTTCGCCCACTGCGGCCGGTTCTGGAACAGGTAGTCGATCATCACCGCGAGGTAGTGGTTCGGCGCGAGGAGGCCCGCCTGGGCGGTGACGATGCCGTGCCGGTCGTGATCGGTGTCGCAGGCGAAGGCGATGTCGAAGCGGCTCTTCAGGTCGAGCAGGCGCTGCATCGCGTAGGTCGACGACGGGTCCATGCGAATCTTCCCGTCCCAGTCGACCGTCATGAAGCGGAAGGTCGGATCGACCTCGTCGCTGACGACGGTGAGATCGAGCTTGTAGCGCTCGGCGATGCGGGCCCAGTAGTGCACGCCAGCACCGCCGAGCGGGTCGACGCCCATGTGGATCTTCGCGCCGGCGATCACCTCGAAGTCGACGACGTTGATCAAGTCCTCGACGTAGGCGCCGAGGTAATCGTGGCGGTGCGTTGTCGCCGCGGCGAGCGCCTTGGCGAGCGGCCATCGCTGCATGCCGGCCATCGCCTTCTCAATGATGCCGTTGGCGGCGGCTTCGACCCAGCCGGTGATGTCGGTGTCGGCGGGCCCTCCGTTCGGTGGGTTGTACTTGAAGCCGCCGTTGTCGGGCGGGTTGTGCGACGGCGTGACGACGATGCCATCGGCCAGGCCGCTCTTCCTGCCCTTGTTGTAGGTGAGGATGGCGTGCGAGACGGCCGGCGTCGGCGTGTACTCGTCGCCGGTGGCGAGCATGACCTCGACGCCGTTGGCCGCCAGCACCTCGACCGCGCTGGCCGAGGCCGGCGCCGAAAGTGCGTGCGTGTCGATGCCAAGGAAAAGCGGCCCGTCGATGCCGTTTTTCTTGCGGTACTGGCAGATCGCCTGCGTGATCGCCAGCACGTGCTGCTCGTTGAACGACGTATCGAACGCCGAGCCGCGATGACCCGAGGTGCCGAAGGCGACGCGTTGTGCCGCGATCGTCGGGTCGGGCTCGAGCGTGTAGTACGCCGTGACGAGGCGCGGCACGTCGACGAGCAGCGAAAGAGGTGCGGGCTTGCCCGCGAGCGGGCTGATGCGGGTGGTCATTGAGTAGCCTTCGCGCTGCGCGCTACGGTATTCGCCTTGGGAACGGCCCCGCGGCTCATGGCGTGACGATCATTTTGAAGTGGGCGCGTCGCGCAGCCTGCGGTAGCGGCAGATCAGCGCGTTGGTCGAGCTGTCGTGCGCGAGCTTCGGCTCGGTTGTGCTTTCGAGCTCGGGAATCGTCTTCACTGCCAGCGCCTTGCCGAGCTCGACGCCCCATTGGTCGAACGAATCGATGTTCCAGATAACGCCTTGCACGAAGACGCTGTGCTCGTACAGGGCGACCAGCGCGCCCAGGCTGGTTGGCGTCAGTCGCTCGGCGAGCAGGGTGTTGGTCGGCCGGTTGCCTTCGAAGACGCGATGCGGCACCAGCTCCGGCGGCGTGCCTTCGGCCGCTACTTCTTCGGCCGTCTTGCCGAAGGCCAGCGCCTCGGTCTGTGCGAACAGGTTCGACATCAGCAGGTCGTGCTGGTGGCCGAGCGGGTTCAGGCCCTTGGCGAAGCCGATGAAATCGCACGGCACGATACGCGTTCCCTGGTGGATGAGCTGGTAGAACGAGTGCTGGCCGT
>JBDTIO010000305.1:0-2563 GCA_039936375.1 Caldimonas sp.
ACCTGGTTCCTCGTGTTGAGCAGGACGATGCCGACGTTGGGTCTGAACCCATCACGGTCGAGCATAATCAACCTCGATTCTTGCGTTGACCGATTATTGCACCGGCATGACGCGCGTCAAACCTCGCGTCCACCGACGCGCGCAGCGTTGCCGGCTCAGTGGCGCGCTCGTCGCGCCGCAGCGGCCCGCAACGATCCCGCGACGATGAAAGCCAGCCAGTTCTTTATTTCGACCCTGAAGGAAGCCCCGGCCGATGCCGAGGTTGCCAGCCATAGGCTGATGCTTCGCGCTGGTTTCATCAAGCGGCTGTCGGCGGGCATCTACACCTACATGCCGATGGGCCTGCGGGTCATCCGCAAGATCGAGAACATCGTGCGCGAGGAGATGAACGCGGCGGGCGCCGTCGAGCTCCTCATGCCGGTCGTTCAGCCGGCCGAACTCTGGCAGGAAAGCGGCCGCTTTGCAAAATATGGGCCGGAGCTGATGCGGGTCAAGGACCGGCACGATCGCGACTTCGTGATCCAGCCGACGAGCGAAGAAGTCATCACCGACATCGCCCGCCAGGAGCTGCGTAGCTACCGCATGTTGCCGCGCAATTTCTATCACATCCAGACCAAGTTTCGCGACGAGAGGCGGCCTCGATTCGGCGTCATGCGCGGCCGCGAATTCACGATGAAGGACGCCTACTCCTTCGATCGCGATGCGGTCGCGGCGGAGACGAGCTATCGACGCATGTACGACGCCTATGTGCGCATCTTCGAGCGGATGGGCCTCGTCTTTCGCGCGGTCGCGGCCGACACGGGGGCGATCGGCGGCGATCGTTCGCACGAGTTTCAGGTGATCGCCGAGACGGGCGAAGACGCGATCGCCTACAACCCGCAGTCGGCCTACGCCGCCAACGTCGAGCTGGCCGAAGCGTTGCCGCTGATCGCGCATCGCGGCGCGCCGTCGCAAGCGCTCGAGAAGACGCCGACGCCGGGCAAGAGCACGTGCGCAGAGGTCGCCGCGCTGCTCGGCCTGCCCATCGAGCGGACGGTCAAGTCGCTGGTGCTCGCCACCGAACGGAAAAGCGAGTTGGACGGCTCCGTCTCGACCATGCTGTGGCTGCTCCTGGTGCGAGGCGACCATTCCCTGAACGAAGTGAAGACGGGCAAACTGGCCGGCCTGTCCGATAGCTGGCGCTTCGCCACGGCCGCCGAAATTCGCGCCGGCTTCGCAAGCGAGCCCGGCTATCTCGGCCCGATGGGCGTCGAGCGCGGCGGTAGCAAGAAGGTCAACGTCATTGCCGATCGCACCGTCGCCGCGATGAGCGATTTCATCTGCGGCGCCAACGAGGCCGGGTTCCACTTCACCGGCGTCAACTGGGCTCGCGACTTGCCCGAGCCCGATCTTGTGGCCGATATTCGCAACGTCGTCGCCGGCGACCCGTCACCTGACGGCAAGGGCACGCTCTCGATTCAGCGCGGGATCGAGGTTGGTCATGTGTTCTTCCTCGGCACCAAGTACAGCGCACCGATGAAGGCCAGCTACCTCGACGAGAAGGGCCAGCCGCAACTTCTGGAGATGGGCTGCTACGGCATCGGCATCACGCGCATCGTCGGCGCTGCGATCGAGCAGAACCACGATGAGCGAGGCATGGTCTGGCCGGCGTCGATTGCCCCGTTTTCCGTGGTTCTCTGTCCGATTGGCTACGACCGTTCCGTGGTCGTCCGCGAATCGGCGGATGTGCTCTACGAGCAGCTTCGCGATGCTCGGGTCGACGTGATCCTGGACGATCGCGGCGAGCGGCCCGGCCCCATGTTCGCCGACTGGGAGCTGATCGGTATCCCGCACCGCGTCGTTCTGTCCGAGCGCGGTCTGAAGAATGGCGAGCTGGAATATCAGGGACGTCGCGACGCGGTGCCGTCATCGCTTCCCGCGGTCGATGCGCTGGCCTTTGTCAGGGGCCAACTCGCGGCATGAAGGGCGGGCGTTCCCGGCCGCCGGGGAGCCAACGGCGCGCTCTCGTCGCCGCCACGCTGCTCGGCGCCGCCAGTTCGCTTTGGCCTCGCATCGCCCGGGCCGGTGCGCAGGTCGAAGAACCGCTCGCCGATGCGGTGCGCTCGGTGCTCTCTGCCGCGATTGCCGACCGCGCGCCGCCGAAGCCGACCTTCACGAACATCGACGAGCGCCTCGCCCATCTTCGCTGGCTCGGCGCCCTGAGCGACCGACTTCGGCGGCAGAACACCGAGCTCGTGACGCGCGTCGAGTTCCTGGAAACCCTGTGGTACGAAAGCAAGCGATCGGGCCTGGAGCCTGCCCTCGTTCTCGGCCTGGTTCAGGTCGAAAGCGGTTTTCGCAAATACGCGATCAGCGTCGCCGGGGCCCGCGGCTACACGCAGGTCATGCCGTTCTGGGCTCGCCTGATCGGCGACGGCGACGTGGCACGACTCTTTCACATGCAGACGAACCTGCGTTTCGGCTGCGTCATCCTGCGCCACTATCTCGATCTTGAGGGGGGCGACCTCTATCTGGCTCTGGGTCGCTACAACGGCAGTCGCGGCCGTGCCGAATATCCCAATGC